>JAOAPT010000954.1 GCA_025463045.1 Candidatus Solibacter sp. | reverse complement strand
TGTCAATCCACTCGGCGACGAGTTGTCCTCCGTTATTCTTTCGGTACACCAGCGCGCCTGTCCGGGAGAAGTCCACCTGTGCGAATCCGAAGGTGAAAGAATACGAGACGCCGTCGAGGACGGGGGTCGCGGTACTTCGGGCTGCCATTCGATCGAGATCGAATGGCACGGCGAACAGCGTACCCTGATTCACATACGTCAGATATCCATTGGACAAGTACCTCCCATAGTCCCACCGCGCGCCAATACGCTCCTTTTGCCGCTTGCGAGAGAGAGCGCTTCGATGCTGCCGTGATTCGGACCCGGGAAGCCGATCGCCGTAAACAAGACGAGCTTCGTTCCCGGCAAGGTTTGCGGCCACGCCGGCATAGCGGACTCACGCGCCAGGTTCAGGATGACAGCTGGCGGGCCTCCTGAGGCGGGGATTCGGGACAACGCATTACCACCCAGCGCGGCGATGATGTTCCCATCCTCGCCCCAACTGGCGCCGACGAGGTTTGTAGAATCGCATAAAACAACCGGAGAGCCACCCTCGACCGGTGTCTTCTTCAGTTTGCCCGAGGCCTCGAAGCCCACCCAGCCGCCATCGGGCGAGAAGAAAGGACCCCGCGCGCCTTCGGTCCCGGGCAACTCCGTCGTCTGCGATTGTTCCAGACGGCGTGTGTTTAAGTGGGTAACCCCGTCCACGCCAAGCGAGACATATACCAGCCGCTTGCCGTCCGGGGAGAGGATTACATCCGTCCCGACCTCGGAGCCGATCGACCCTCTCGTCTTCAGCTCGACATCGAATTGGATCAGGGACGATTGGAGCAGGGACGATTCTCGCGGACGCGCGAAACGTTGCGAGACCCAAATGCCCATTCCGGCCGCGCACGCCACGGCTAGGGCTCCGGCTGCCAGCCGGTTGAACCGCCTCGAATGAGTGGGCACCGGATTCGCGCCTGATGCAGTAGCTCCTTCTGGCTCGATGCTCCGATTTAGGAACTGCGGCACGTAGCTACCTTTCGGCACCACGATTACAACCGGATCGGTCCGGCCTTCCGCCGCGTAATAACGCTCCAGCCGACTACGAAGCCGGGAAGCCTCCGCCCGGACGATGGGATCGGTCCGCGGATCGAAGGCGTCGCCCCGGCCCAGGGCCTCGGCTCCGAGAGTGTACTCCTTAAGATCATCGGCCTGATTGTTAACGGCCCGTTCGACGACAAACTTCAGCAGTGCCCGCGAGCGGGTAGCGTTCTCAAACAGCGCGCTCCCGAGTATCTTGCCCAGTTGCGCGAGGATCGAATCGGGAGAAATGGGCGACGCCTGCATACCGGTTCCAAGGGCTAACCCATTGATTGTACGACGTACGTGCGGTTCACGACCGTTCCGTGCTTCCATTAACCCGCCTTATCACGGCAGTCTCTTACCAGACCGGCGAACGATCATTCCCCGGTCAACAAAGAAAAGAGGATCTAACGTGAATACCAAGATGAACGTGCAAATGCGGTCCGCAACCACCAGAAGATTCTGGTTGCGCCGGGCAACTCGAGTCGCGACCACTATGGGCCTCGCGCTCACCTGCCTGATCCTTCCCATGCGGGCGGCGGACGATGGCGAGAGCGGCCGGAAATGCAGCAATGCCACCGTCAAAGGAGACTACGGACTCGTCGCCTCGGGCATCCGCGCGATTCCCCCGGGCGTGCCTGGGATCCCTCCGGGCACAACGGAAATGTTCGTCCTCACCGGCTTGCGTACCTATGACGGCAATGGGGAGTTCAGGACGGTCAGCGACGACCACGGACAAATATCCGGCGTGTCTCATGCGACAGCGGCCGGCGTCTACCAGGTCAACGCCGACTGCACGGGCACGGCGACTATCGTCGTTACCCTTCCCGGCATTCCGCCCTTGAAACTGGTTAGCACCTTCGTCATCGTCGACAGTGCCAAAGAGATCAAAGAGGCATCAATGTCGGCTCTGGCGACCGCTGTCCTGACTAGAAAGTAGCCAAGCGGATGCGAATCATCGTATTGACATTGTATATATGGCTGGCCTTCGAAGCCCGGTACGCCGCTGCGCAGGACGCGAGCCGGCCCCCAGCGCCAAGTAGCGCCTGCATCCAGTTCAACCAAAGTGTCCTGGATGAAGTTGCAATTGGACGACTGGAGGACGCCGAAACCGCGCTTTCCAATGCCTTGGCAAGCGATGCTAACGGCCTCGAACCGTTGTGCGCAGGGTTCATCCTGCACAACATGGCGGTGGTCATGTCGCTATCCGGACGCCTGGCCGAGGCGGAGAGCTTCGCCGATCGATCCGTCAAGATGCTAGAGAAGAGCTATCCACCTGAAGATCCGGTTCTCTTGCGCCCGCTCGCTTTGCTGTCATCTGCTCAATTTGAACAGCGGAAGATCGGAAAGGCCCGCAAAGTCTTCCAAAGCATGCTGCGGATTCGCGCAGAGCGGCCCGACGATCGTGCCGTGGTCCACACTATGGCAGGGGCGCTATTGCAAGATGCCGCCCAGTATAAGGAAGCCGAGTTGGAATATCTCAAAGCGGCCGCCGCCCAGGAAGAGGCGGGGCGCGGACAAACATCTGGCATGGCAGCGCTTCTGAATATGCTGGCGAACCTCTACATTGCCGACAGGCGGCCTGACGAGGCGGGCCGGATGCTGGACCGCGCTCTCGCCATTTTCGCAACCGTCAAGGACAGGGTGCCTAACGACCAAATCAAGACCTTCAACTCTGAGGCTGCGATACACATTCAGCGAGGCGAATGGCGGAAGGCGGAAGAAGTACTCCGGTCTGCGATTTCGACCGCTGATCGCGAGATGCGATTGGACCCGCTGGCTCTAGAGACCCTGCTGGGCAACTATGCCTATGTTCTCCGCAAGAGTCATCGGGGGCGGGAAGCTCGCACCGTCGAAGCGCGCGCCGCAGCCGTTCATTCCCACCGAACAACCGATCCAGTCGTGGACGTGAGCGAACTATTCGATAAATCAAAGAACGCGAAGAAATAATCTTCCCATGGCGCTTTGGTTCTATTGGAGAGTATGACGGGCTCATCGGGAAGTTGTCCCCAGCCGCCTGCGGAAGCTGTATCGGTCGACCAAACCGATTACTCCTCCCTGACGCTATGACTCAATCGGAGGTGCCCCGGCGTGTTAGCTTTGTGCATGACCGAGAGCTTTGGGCCGGGGCACTTTCGATTGAGGCGTTTGAACTTGGATTTTGTGCAGCTAGTTGCCAGCACCCTACCCTGAGTGTCTGTTCCCTGCCAATCCTGCACGCGTCGTGGGAAAACCCGACTTGAAAGTCTCAGCTCTTCTGCTACGATTTGACCATCTGGAGGGCGCCATCATGTCTTATCTTCGAACCGTCCGATCTCTCTGCAAACCGAGCCGCGGACTCATTCTCGGATCGCTGATCGCGGCAGGTTTTGCGAATCACGCGATCGCAGGATTCATTGTCTTCGAAGCGGCAGGTGCGACACCCGCCTTGATTACACCAACTCGCGATGCCTTTCGTACGGCGGTCGGAGGAGGAACGGTCGCGGGCGCGAATGGCGACTTCGGCGGTCTTCGCCGGGAAATCAACTGGGACGGCGTGCCGAACGCTTCCGCCGATCCTAACCCGCTGGCGGCCGATTTTTTCAATACGACTTCGCCGCGCGGCGTTGTCTTCAGCACCCCCGGAACGGGCTTTCTGGTAAGCGCCAACGCCGGCGGCTCCACCCCTATTCTCTTCGGCTTTCCGAATGACTTCCAAACGTTCAGCGCGCAGAGACTTTTTACGGCGGTGAACAGTAACATCACCGACGTCAATTTCTTCCTGCCCGGAACGTCCACGGCGGCGACTACCAGCGCATTTGGCCTGATCTTCGTTGATGTGGAAGTAGCGAATTTGACGAAACTCGAGTTCTTCGACGCCGGCAACGCTCTGCTGTTCAGCCGGACCGCGCTGGTCGCCGGCAACCAGGGGTTGTCCTTCCTCGGCGCGGTGGCTAACGCCGGCGAACAAATTTCGAGAGTCCGCATTACTTCGGGGGCGAATACGATCGTCGCCAATGGCGTGCTCGGTGATCCGAACAGCGATGTGGTCGTGATGGATGATTTCCTGTTTGCCACGCCGGCTGCCGCGACTATTCCAGAACCAGGTTCGCTGGGTTTGCTCGGCTTAGGCACGTTGGCGTTCGGCTTGATGCGCAGGCGCCAACGAGATCAATAGCGTTCACTTCTCTTCGATTTCCAGCCGCGGGTAATCGGAAAACACGCCGGCCACTGCGTCGCTGCTGCATGCAGCCACAAACGTATTCGAGCAACTCGCCCGTACGGTTGATCGACTTGCCGTTGACACTCATGTCAACCGGACCGCCGCCGCGCGCCGCAGTTCGCGAGGCGCAACGTCGCAGTGCCGTGGAGCGCCTGGGACGTGTCGAATCGAGTTCGCCGCGCCGTGCTCTTACAGCCGCGCTTGCCACCGGTGCGCGGAGTCTGGGCGTAACTCCAATCGCGACGGTAGTCGCCTTTCCCGATCAAGAAACTCACGTCGTTCGGGAAGGGCTTCCACGCCAGTTTTCCACGGTCGATCGATTTCCCGGCCGCGATCCGCACATCGTCCTTACTGAACGAGCGCCTCGCGCGCGTTGTTGAAAGACTAGGGTCGCAGCAAAAATCCAAGTTTCCGGCCCGTATTTTCGCAGCATCGAAATTCAGGGCACTAAAGCCGTGCTGTCTTTCGATCACATCGGTGGAGGACTTGTCACCAAAGACAAGAAGCCGCCGACGTGGTTCGTCTTCGACGGCGGACGGGAAACTCTATCCGGGTGTGGCCGCCATTAAAGGTGACACCATCACTGTCACTGGCCCCCGCGGGCCTGTTCCGGTAGTCATTCATTTCGCTTGGGACGACGCGGCGCGCTCTAACTTCTTCAATGCCGCCGGGCTATCCGTCGTTCCCTTTCGCACCGATCATCCCTTTACCCGGACATCCACTCCCAGCCACCCATGCAATAAGCATCACGTAACCCTGATTACTCCTCCCTGACGCGCTAGCCTTCGGGAATCCAGTCGGCCGTTTAGTCGTCAACGCGCAGCTCGAACCGGGAAAGGCATTGTCCCTCGCAAGTCCGGCGGAATAAACCCCCGCGCTCAAACCCGAGGACTACAAGTCCTCATCGCCTGATGCGGATCTTGTCCTCATCCACCACGGCCAACCGGCCGTCGATATCGATGTCCTGGAGGAACAGCAAGGCTGCCGAATTGCCAGCCGGAGT
>JAOAPT010000925.1 GCA_025463045.1 Candidatus Solibacter sp. | reverse complement strand
CGATTGGTGTGTGTTCACCGCTCACTCACCGTCGCGTTAGGGATTGGTGTGTGTTCGCCGCTCACTCACCGTCGCGTTACGGATTGGTGTGTGTTCGCCGCTCACTCACCGTCGCGTTACGGATTGGTGTGTGTTCACCGCTCACTCACCGTCGCGTCGCTTAGTGATTATTGGGAAGAGGCACTGGCGGCGGCACGGCCTCGCGTTTCGGACCGAGCCCGAGCGCGATCAAAGACAGCGAATTGATCTTTCCACTCGCGTCCAGATTCTGCTCGGATTGGAACTTCTTCATCGCCTCGGCCGACGCGGCGTTCCAGGTGCCAGTCGCGTCTTCGGGACTGAGATATCCCTTCGCCGCGAGCGCCGACTGGATTTCCTTATACCGGTCGGCGGAAGGAGCCATCTGGCGATTCCGCCAAGTCGTCGCGACCTTCTTCGCCGGAGCTTTCTTTCCGCTCTTACTCTTCGAGGACGATTTCTTGGCGACCGCCCCCTTCTTAACCGGGGCTTTCTTCTTCGAAGCCTGTGTCGCGCCGTCGGCATTCCAGGCCAAAAGGATCATGGCCACCATCGCGACGCTGCTCAAGAAATTTCTCATCGTTGAAAACTTAGTGTAACAAGACAGGAACAGGGCAGGCACAAGGCCTGCCCTGTTGATTGCGGGAGCTGAGTCGGTTTGCTTACTTGAGGGCGTTGCTCGGCAGGGTACCGGCCACGAAGCTGGAACCCCAATCCGAACTGTTGCGCCCGCCGGTCTTGCGAAGCACCTTGAACTGGACCGCATCGCCCGCGTGCAGATTGCCGCGGATCTTCGCGATGTCGTCCGTCGAGGTCACCGGCTGGCGGTTGATCGAGACGATGATGTCGTCCTTGGTGAGGCCGATGTCCTCGGCGAAGCTGTTGGGCTCCACCGAAACCACCTGCACGCCGCCCTTCTGTTTGACGCCGAGGCGGTCGGCCTGCTGATCCGTCAAGTTCTGGATCTGCATGCCGAAGCTGACGGCGGTCGGTTCCACGTTCTTCGAGGAATTCTCGCGGCCGTTGCCGTACTGCTCGGGGAAGATCTGCGCCAGGTCGGCGACCACTACCTTCAGGTCGTGGCGCTTGCCGTCGCGATCCACCGTGATATTGAGCGCGGTGCCGAGCGAGGTCGAGGTGACCGTGTTGATCAGCTGGTTGCCATCGCGAACCGGCTTGCCGTTGATCGCGACAATCACGTCGCCATCCTTCATGCCGGCCTTCTCGCTGGGTCCGCCAGTAGTCACCTGCTCCACGAACACGCCCTGCTTCACTCCGGCCACCTTCAGGTTCGCCTGGGCGCGGGGAGTGTCGCTCGGGGTGAAGCGGATGCCGATGGAGCCGCGGGTCACCTTGCCGTTCTTGATGATGTCGTTATAAACCTGCGCCGCGGTGTTGACCGGGAGCGCGAAGCCGACACCCTGATTGCCGCCGCTGTGAGTTGCGATCGCCGTATTGATGCCGATCACTTCGCCGCGGATGTTGAGGAGCGGGCCGCCGCTGTTGCCGGGGTTGATGGCGGCGTCGGTCTGCAGGAAGTGCTGGAACTGCATGGTCGGGTCGACATCGCGCTCTTTAGCGCTGATGATACCGGCCGTCATCGTCGCCGAATACCCAAACGGGGAACCAATCGCGATCGCCCAGTCGCCAACCTGAACGGCGTCGGAGTTGCCGATCTTGGCAACCGTCAGGTCGCGCTTGCCTTCCACGCGGATCACGGCCAGGTCGGTCGCAGCGTCCACGCCGACAACCTTGGCATCGTATTCCACCGGGTCGTCGTTGAACTTGACCTGAATGCGGTCGGCCTTGTCGACCACATGGTTATTGGTCAGAATGTAGCCGGCGCGGTCCACAACCACGCCCGAACCGAGCGCCTGACCTTTGCGCTGCGGCATATCCGGTCCGCCGTTTCCGCCGCCCCCGAACGGGTTGCCGAAGAAACGGTAAATAAAGTCGTCCATTCCGCCGTTGTCGCCCTGGTCTTCATCGGACGGGGGAACAACCTGCCGGCGCCCGTTGCTGCGGGGCATGCGGGTCTGAGCCTTGGGCAGATATGTGGTCGAGATGTTGACCACCGAGGGTTCCACCTGCTTGGCAATCTGGCTGAAGGTATTCGACAGTTCGACGGGGTTGGGGATCACAAGCGGCGTCGCGCCGGGCGCCACTACCGACCCACCCTCATTCTTCGCCGCCTTCACGCCCTGATTGACCAGGGTTCCGATGACGATACCGGTGCTCAATGTGAACAGGATCAAGGTGAACGAAAGAAATTTTTGTGTTTTCAGCTTGTTTAAAAAGCTCATTGGCCTACTTTGCTCCTCTTACGTGCTAATTCTATTGATGTTTTCGCGGCTCTAACGGTTTCATTTCAACGAGGAGGACCCCGCCTAAGATCAAAACCGCCCCTGCCGCTGCGCGCCCCGACAGGCCTTCGCCTGCGACGATAAACGACGTCGTCCAGGCAACCACGGGCTCCAGCGCGTAAATCAGGGCAGTACGCGTGGACGTGGTGAAACGCTGCGCCCACGCCTGTATGGTGAAGGCGAGCGCAGTGCAAAATAGCCCGGTAATCAGTATCGCCCAGAACACTACCGGGTGAAAATGGAAGCGTGGGGTCTCCGCCCACCAGAACAGGGCGAGCGACGACACGGCGGCTGCTCCGACCTGAGTTACGCTCAGGAGTTCGAAGCCGATCCGTTCGGAGAAATGCCCCAGGGTCACGATGTGCGCTGCAAACGCTATGGCACCCCCCAGCGTCAGCAGGTCGCCGCGACCGATGGAATCGATTGGGCCTTCGATTGTCATCAGCGCCATTCCGAGTGTTGCGATCAGGACCCCGACAACCTCGGTTATGTGGGGTCTGATCCTATAGACGAGCGCGCCGAGCAAAGGTACCATCACGGTGGCGAGTCCCGTCAAAAAAGCCGATTTCGGAGCCGTCGTCAGCCGTAAACCAATGGTTTGCAAGGCGTAACCGGAGAACAGAAAAACGCCCGCCAGGCACCCCGCGCCGAGCATCGCCGGGGTGACCCGCCGCCGCCACTTCCACGTGCCCTGAAACAGGAGCAGCAGGGCGACCGTGGCGAGGCTGAAGCGGATGGCGAGGAATAAGAGCGGCGAAACGTGCCCGAGGGCGGATTTCACCAGGATGAAGGTGCTGCCCCAAATTACCGCGTTGAAGAGCAGCGCCAGGTCCGCCTTGCGGCGGTTCACTTCCCGCTGCCTCCGGGGTCGCGCATCAACAGGAGCAAGGTAAGAAGGACACGTTTCAGGCCCAGGTCGCGGCCGTCGGGACTGAACCACTCCTGCGGAGTGTGCGCTCCGCCGCCAAGTCCGCCGGCCCCGATCGCGATGGCTGGAATGCCCATGGCGAGCGGAATGTTGGCGTCGGTCGACGAGCAGTCGAGGTGCGAACGGATGCCGAGGTGGCCATCCACCGCCCGGACGTATTGCAGAATCGGCGCCTGGTCGGGGAGCGCGGCGGCGGGACGCGAGCCGATCTCCTTCGTCTTGACGGCGACGCGTCCGCCGCTGGCACGCTGATTTTCCAGATCGCGCGCGCGGTCGACTGCGCTATTCAGCACGTCGACGAGCTGATCCATGCGCGTGTTGCTTTCGGAGCGGATATCGACCTTGCAGCGCGCCGATTGGGCGATCGCGTTGACACCGCTGCCGCCTTCGATCAGGCCGACGTTGACCGAGGATTTCGGCCCGCTGTCGAGCCGCGTTTCGGCAAAGAGCGCGACGGCGCGGCAGAGCGCGTGGACGGGGTTGCCGACTCCGAAATCGCTCCAGCTATGGCCGCCGGGTCCGGTGAAAGTGACCTCGAAGCGCCGGCTGCCGAGGGCGCGCGTGGTGATGTGATCGGTGTTCGCGCCATCGACGATCAGGAAGCTGGCGATCTGTTTGGCGAGCGGCGATTGTTTGCATAGGTGGCGCATGCCGACCAGATTGCCTTCGCCCTCCTCTCCGGTGTTGGCGACCAACAGGAGTCCACGCGGCATTTCCGGGAGGCGCGAATTCTTCCAGGCGCGCGCGATCGCGAGTAGCGCGGCGAGCCCGGCCCCATTATCGCTGACGCCCGCGCCGTGAAAGCGGCCTTCGGTATCGACCGCGATATCGTCCTTCGTGCGCGGCGCAAGTACCGTGTCCAGATGAGCGGTGAGCGCGACGAAAGGCGCCTCGCCGGCCGCGCCGATGACGTTGCCGGCGCGATCGATCGAGGCTTCCCATCCCGCAGCGCGGAGCTGATCGAGAAACCACGCGGCGCGCTCCTGTTCGAGGAAGGTCGGCGCCGGTATGCGGCAGAGCTGCAGATGGATTTCGTTGATCCACTGCTTCTCTTTGGTAAAAAATTGCAGGCAGCCGCGCACGCCCGGAAGGTCGGCGAGCTCGGTCAAATAGGTCCCCGTCGAGGCCGTGTTGGCAGCCATTCTCCTTGCCAGTGTAGCAGCCGGGAAGCGAAGGTCTATGAGAGCCGTTATACTTCTCCGCGCATGACGAGGTCGGTGCTGATCGCCGCGGTCGCGATGGTTGTATGGGGCGGAGTGACGGCGATCCGGCTCCGGCTTCCGCGGCCCGCGTCGCCTGCGAACATCGAACTGCAGACGGGGGAAAGGCGTGGCCGGATCGAGCGGCGGGTACGGAGAAGGCGTGACGGACGACAC
>JAOAPT010000920.1 GCA_025463045.1 Candidatus Solibacter sp. | reverse complement strand
CGGACCGGGCACCGCGATCGCCGCCTCGAGGTAAAGCCGGAATTCCTCGCGCCCAATCGCGTCGCGCGCGCCGATCACCAGGCCGTAATTCATTCCTTTGGGATATCCGGGTATGAAGGCCTCGGGGAAAACGATGACCTTCGCGCCTAGCCCCGCGGCTTCTGCGATCAGGCGAACGGCCTTGTCCAGGCAGGCCGCGGTGTTGAACGGCACAGCCCCGGCCTGCACGACGGCGGCCTGCACGGTAGTGTCTGTCATTGGTTAGCTCCCCGTGCCGCAAGTGTGCGGCGTCGCCTCGCCTCATAAGCTTTCAGGCTGGAATACACGATGCGCAGAAGTGGCGCCTCGCCGCGATTCAAAAGGTCGCCGATCACGTGATCTGCCTCGATGGGCGCGCCCGCCTCGATGTCGCGAAGCATAGACGCCGTGAGCGACGAACCCGCTTCGGTGAGCATGGCACGCATCCGATCGAGAAAGGGCGTAGTCGGCGGAAAGCCCGCGCTGGCCGCGATCGAACGGCATTCCTCGAAAAGGCGAAGCACGAATTCGCTACCTCCCGGCGCCGCGCAGATATCGCCGATCGCTGCACGGAAGAGGCACGTGCTACCGGCGAGGGTCGCGAGGAAAGTCCACTTCTCCCACATATCGAGCAGGATGTGGCTACTCGCCTGATGATCGAAGAGCGCCCCGTTCATGACGTTGTCGATGGCGATCACACGATCGGAAAGCGTGCCATCGCGTTCGCCGAACGTGAGGGTGTGGACGTTGTTGAGGTGAACGATCTCGCGTTGGTCATTGAGGGTCGCGGCGATCAGGCAGCGTCCGCCGAGCACGCGGTGAGGCCCGAACGCGTGATCGAGAATATCGAGATGCCGCATGCCGTTGAGCAGCGGCAGAATCACGGTGTCGGGACCGACGGCCGGGGTCAGCGATGCAATGGCGCTCTCCAGATCGTAGGCCTTGCAACTGAGGAGAATGAGGTCGAAGGGAGTCGTGAGATCCTCGGCGTGAACGGTTGGGGGCGAGGGGAGGGTCGCATCGCCGAAAGGGCTGCGGATCTGCAGACCCGAGGTCGCGAGTTCGCGCGCACGCGCTCGGCGGACGAGGAAGGTGACGTCGCGATTGGCCTCGAGCAATCGACCACCGAAATATCCGCCGACAGCACCGGCGCCGATCACCAGAATGCGCATGAGATTTAATGATAGCGGCAAGAGACGACCCGAGCCGCTACCGTGACTCGGATTGGGGGCTCGATTTTTCATCGCCTCTAGTGGGCCGCAGGCCTCGGCGCTCCCCTGAAAATAACGCGCCAAGAAGCGATCGTAGACTTTCATCCCTTGTTGTGGCCCCGAACGGGGCCATGGAGAACTCCGTTGAAGAACCACTCCTATCAGAGCCGCGACGGTTACGGAGCGGTGGTCACGCGACCACCGCTCCCTAACGGTCGCGGCTCTGATCTGACGTCTCCTATCCCTGCCACGCCCAGCGCATCAGCTCGCTCCCTTGAAACTGACGCTCCAAAAAAAGATCGTGCATTTGTTGTGGCCCCGAACGGGGCCATGAAGAACACCGTTGAAGAACCACTCCTATCAGAGCCGAGACGGTTACGGATCTGACGTCTCCTATCCCTGCCACGCCCAGCGCATTAGCTCGCTCAACTTCGGCGATTGCCCTTGCATCAGAATCCCCACGCGGAAAATCCTCGCCGCGATCCACGTGCCCACGACCGTCCACACCATCACGCCCGTCAGCCCCACCCACGGCTGCCACGCCGGTACGCCGGCCGGCATCGCCTGCCGCAGCAACATAATCACCGGCGTGAACGGCGGGAAGAGACTCAGCGCGGTCGCCAGTCCACCGTTCGGCGACGTCATCACCGGCATCAGCATGAACATCGGCACGATCACCGGAGCCAGCAGCACCACGGCCAGATTCTGGGCGTCCTGCGGACTGTTGCACGCCGCGCCGAGCGCCGCCGCGAAGCTGCACAGCATCGTCACGTGCGCCACCATATAAATGAAAAACCACGGCAGCAACCCGAACGGCACCGCGCCCATCATCGACATTCCTTGCAGCACCAGCACCGCGCCGAAAATATAGAACGCCGAACTCGTCAGCGAGCGTCCAAGCGCAGCCAACACGCGCGCCGCCATCAATTCCATCGGCGTCGCCAGGCCCAGCAGCATCTCGAAGATCCGCTGGTTCTTGTCCTCGGTGACCGCCGAGAGCATCGGCGCCGCGCCGATCATCACGATCATCGTCAGCAGCATCACCATGCCGAAGGGTGCCGCGAATTCGGCGATCTCGTCCTTCTTCCTCGCCTTCCGCACTACGCCCGATTCATCGCGCGCCAGCAAATCCAGCGGATCGATCGGCACCGTCGCCAGCAGCTCCTCGAAGTGCCCGCGATCCACGCCGAGCTGCGTCAACTGCACGGTGCGCAGCGCGCGCGCCAGCGGCTCGCGCAGCCATCCGCGCGTCTGGTCGATGCCGCCCGCATTCGTGTAATACGCCACCCGCGGTGAAGAGTCCGGCTTCACGTCCAACGCCGGATGCAGCGCCTCCGGCCAGATTTCGACAAACGCGAACAGCTCGCGCGTCCGCACACGATCCGACAGTGCCAGCCGCTGCACCTGCGGATCGCCGCTCGAAGCTGTCACGCGCTCGAACACGTACCGCGCCGCAATCTGCTGCCCCGTCGTCGAATCGTACGCATCCTTCTGATTCTTCCTCTCCGCGAGTTGCACGAGGACCGGCGACACCAGCGCCGTGCGGTCGAGCACCGCGATCTTCTTATCGCGAAGGTCAGGCTTCTTCTTGAGCAGCGCGAGCCCGAGAAATCCCCCGCCGAACATCAGCGGCGCCACCACCAGCCCGATGATGAATGCCTTCGTCTTGATGCTCTCGAGATAGTCCCGCTTGGCCATCAGCAGAACTTTACGCATGCTCCACCTCCTCCGCCGCGGGGCCCGCAATCCTCACGAAGATATCGTGCAGCGAGGGCTTGACCACCGAGAAACTGTCGACCCTCGTGCGCTCCACTAGCGTCCGCAAGAGTGCGAGCGGATCGCAGCCGCGCGACATCCGCAGCTCCTGGACCTGCCCGAAATCGCGCACCTTCTCCACGCCGGGCAACTCGCCCGCGGCCGCCAGTCCGCCCGGCAGACTGATGCGCAGCGTGTCGCTGCCGTACTGGTCCTGGATCGCGGCCAGCGTTCCGTCGAGCACCTTGTTGCCTTTGAAGATCATGAAAATCTGGTCGCACATGGTCTCCGCCACCGTCATATCGTGCGTGCTCAGTATGACCGTGGTGCCGCGCCGCCGCAGTCCGAGAATCGCTTCGCGCAAGGCATCGGCGCTCACCGGGTCGAGTCCCGTGAACGGCTCGTCGAGGATCAGCAGCTTCGGCTCCGGCACCACCGCGGCGATGAACTGCACCCGCTGGCTCATCCCCTTGCTCAACGTGTCCACCCGCCGCTCCGCGCAGTGCGCCAGATCCAGCCGCGCCAGCCACAGGTCGACTTCCTTCCGCACCTTGCGCCCGCCGCGCAGTTCCCCGAAAAACTCCAACAGCGGCCGGACCTTCATCTTGCGATACAGCCCGCGCTCCTCCGGCAGGTAGCCGGGCAGCGCTCCTCCCGGCCCGTCGAGCGGCCGGCCGAAGACGCGGATCTCGCCGCGGTCGGGATAGAAGATGTTGACGATCATCCGAATCGTCGTCGTCTTCCCGCTGCCGTTCGGTCCGATGAAGCCGAAAACGCTGCCTTCCGGCACGCTTAAGGAGAGGTCGTTGACGGCAACGAGGTCTCCGAAGGTCTTGGTAACTCCGGTAATCTGAACGGCGTTCATGGGAATTTCAGGCATACTATAACAGGTGACCGCGTCAGACATGACCGTGCGTCCGGCAGTCCTGGCGG
>JAOAPT010000910.1 GCA_025463045.1 Candidatus Solibacter sp. | reverse complement strand
GAAGGCGACGCCCACCAGCCCACCCGGTGTACTGCGGCCAACCGCGCAGCGCAGGCGACGCGATGCCGTTGACGAACAGCACTACCGGAACGCGCGCGGTAGACCTCGGCCGGCAGAGATCGAACTTCAGCGAGGGTCGGTATTCGAGGTCGTGGTGCGTGGTGATGGAGTCGGACGGCGGCAGTGGCTACGTCCAGGTCTCCGGCTGCCCATGCAGGAGGACTGCGGCGAGGAGGAAGAGCGCCTCGCGATTCACTTCGAATCGGACGCAGTGGATGGCGAAACGTCACCGTGCTTGGTTTCGCTACTTCCAGAGCTCGTCGATCGGGCCGTATAAATTTTGATCGCTGAAGGGGACGTACTCGAAGCCGCGCCCGAACGGATCGTCGCGCCGCACAGTCGTCCAATCGATGCCGAGTGCCGAGTAGATCGTCGCTTCCACATCCTCCGCGTTCACCGGGCGATTGCTCGACCAGCCGGGGTCGGCGGTCGAGGCGCCAGTGGCGTTCGTGGCGCCGATCGTCTTGCCGCCCTTGACGCCCGCGCCGGCGAAGACCGCGGTCTGCTGCGTCCAGTGATCGCGCCCTCCCGCGGCCGAGAGCGGGCCGACCGTGCGTCCGAATTCGCCGACCATCACGACCAGCGTGGAATCCAACTGACCGCTCCCCTTCAGATCGCTGAGCAGCGCGCCGTAGCCGTCGTCGAGCTGCTTGCCCATCGTGTACAGGTTGTTGCCCTTTGGATTGGCCTGCCCGTAAATATCCTGGTGCATGTCCCAACTGCCGAAGGAAATCAGCACGAAACGCGTCCCCTGATTGGCGGCGAGCGCCTGCTTCGCCACCAGGCACGCGTTGCCGAAGCCCGTGCCGCCGTAGCGCTGGCTATCCGCCGTCGTGAACTGAAACGCCTTCTGCACGACGGGGTCGTACATCATTCCCTTCGCCTGCTTATAGAACGAGTCGTAATCGTCGAGCGGTTTTCCGTATGGCGAGTTGGCGCGCAGCGGATCGTCGAGTGTGCGCAGGCCGTTGTACATCGCGTTGAAGCGGCCGCCCGAGCCAAGCGGATCGTTCGGGTTCGTTGTGTTGGGAATGCCCGTCGCGGCGGGGTTGATCTTGAACGGCGCGTACGTCGCGGGAAGGTAGCCGCTGCCGACCGCGGCCTGTGAATTGAGTGCGAGGAAGGTCGGGAAGATCTGCCCGGCGACCGTCTTCTCCGCGGCGACGATGCTGCCGATATTCGGCGCGATGTTGCCCAGCGCTGCCGCCGGATTCCGGCCGATCTGCGTCCAGTGCTGCGCCAGCGTGTGGACCAGCGCGTGCGCCTGCATGGAGCGCACCAGCGCCACATCGGGCAGCAGAGCGCCCATCTTGGGCAACAGTCCGGTGGGCCAGTTGATGCCGTTGATGGTCGATGGCTGGAAGTTCGTCGGAGTGACGCCGTTCACCATCTTGAAGTCGAACGTATCGGTATGACTGATCGCGCCGGTGAGCAGAATGAAGATAACGTTCTTCGCCCTATTCTGCGTGGTGGCGCCCGCCAAACTGACGTCCGCCTCCTGGGCGTGCAAGTTAGGCAGCAGCGCCGAACCGGCGACGCCCGCGCCGAGAATTTCGAAGAACTGCCGGCGGTTCACGTACGGCCGGCTGAAGAAAGTCTGGTGATGGTGCGGGTGCTTGCTAAGAAATCGTTCGACTCGCTCACGCTCGTTCATGGCAGTCCTCCTTTTCAGTAATTGAAGATGAAATCGACCTTGTTGTAGAGCGCCCACAGCAGGTTCTCGGCCGATTGGGCGCGCGTCCCGGTGCTCAACTGGCTGACCGCCGCGCTCAATTCGGCGGCGCTCGGCGGACGTGACAACACGGCAAGGAAGAGATTCGTCGCCAACTGGTCGTTGGGCAAGTTGAGATTCTTCACCAGCAGACTCGTCGCCGGGCCCGTGGATTTGATGCGGCTCATGACGAAGTTATCGTTCATCAGGTCGAGCGCCTGCGAGATCGACCCATCGTCGCTGCGCACTTCGTCGTCGCGATTGCCGCGCAGGAAGGCGTTCAGGAACGGCGTCACGCCGTTGCCCGCGGTCGGCGTATTGAGCGGTTCGGGGAACTGCATCGCCCACGTCAGTGTGCCATTCGCCGCCACGGCATAGCTCGGCAGGATGTTGCTCGATTGCGCGATCGCGTCGTGGATCTCCTCGCTCCACAGGCGGCGGACGAAGTGCCGCGCAGACAGCGAATCCCACGCGGTGTTGTAAGTGCCGTTGTAGCGCGATGACATTTGATATGCCTGCGAATTGACGATCGTCCGCATCAGCCATTTCAGATCGTATTTGTTGCTGATGAACTGGAGAGTGAGCGTGTTCAGCAGGCGCGGATTGGAGGCCTGCAAGCTCCACGGAGCAGGCGGCGGATTGTCGGGATCGAGCCGCGCCGGGTCGAACTGATCAGGCGGATCGACCAGCCCCACGCCGAAGAAGTACGCCCACAAATAGTTGACCGTGGCGCGCGCGAATTGCGGGTCGGCGGTCAGCGCCCGAGCCAGCGCGGCGCGATAGCTTTCGCCGGCCTTCGGTTTATCGCCGCTGAAGATGTATTCGGGCGCGACGTTCTTCTCCGCGCCGGCGGGCTGTCGCGCGGGACGATTGCCGGTAGTCGTATTCAGTGGATAATCGGTCTTTGCCGCGGCTGTGTTGTCCTGCACGTTCCAGTAGTAGGGCTGGTTGTTGACCGCAGAATTTACGGGGACGTTCTTCGGTTGCGTGTGCGAGAGGTATGACGCGAGCTGCCACGCCTCGTACCTTGTGGTCTGGCTGCCCCACAGGCTGAGCGCGTCGAGGTGGCCGCGCCCGTTGTGGCACAGCAGACAGTTGACGTGCGACATGCCGAGGAACATCGTCGCGATGTTCGCCGTCTGCTGATCGAAATCGTCCTGAATTGGTCCGCCGGTAACGATCCCGCCGACAATCAGGTTCAACTCGCCCTGCGTATAGCTATTCGCGCCGGTGGCGGCGATCATCTCGCGCGTCATCTGGTCGTACGGTTTGTTGCCCGTGAGCGAAGCGCGAATAAAATCGTTGAACGCCTTGACGCCCTCGGGATAGCGGCGGATCTGCGAGTTCTGCGAATTATTCTGATAGAGATCACCGAAGAACATCGTCCATTTATCGACCCATTCAGGGCGCTCGATCAGCTCATCGACGAGCCGCGAGCGCTTGTCCGCGGAGGTGTCGGCGAGGAACGCCGCGAGGCGCTCTGGTGTGGGAATGCGACCAGTCAGATCGAGCGTCACGCGCCGCAGGAACTCCACGTCCGTCGTCTGCGGGGCGGGCGCCACGCCGGCGTCCTGTAACGCGCCGAATATGTAGGAATCGATACTGCCGGACTGACTCTGCTGGTAAGTGTACGTGCGGCTGCCGGGCGGGACCTTCGGCAAGAGGCCAGCGACCGCGCTGGTCAGTGCGCTCACCTCCGCCTGATGCGGGGTGGTTCCGATCCCATTGAGAGCCTTGGCGACGTACTGGGTATAACGCGGCCCGAAGAGCGGGCATTCCGGGTGCTCCACGGTATAGTCCGGCACGCCGACCGTGTCGGTCTGTGCGCCGGCCAGGCTCGCAAACAACAGGATCCCCAGCCCAAAGTTGCATCCCATAAATCCCAGTCCCTCCACCGGGTTACTTCAATGGGAATAACCCAGTGTCCGGTCAAACGACTCGATGAAAATGGCTTAAGGATTACGAAAGTAAATATCTACTTCTGCCGCGATAACGCCGCGATGACGCTGCGATGCCGCTGCAAGCGTTGTGGGATTACGCATCCCGAGACCGCGTTCGAAACCTGAATGAAACGCGGTACGCGGTAGACTCTAGAGATATGGGGAAAAACTTACTCAGTCTTGTTTTGTTAGTCGGCCTATGTTCAGCCGTCGGAAGAGCGCAGGAAAGCGGCGGCGCCACCATTAACGGTACGGTCACCGATCCTTCCGGTGCCCTGATCGCGGGCGCCAAAGTCACGGCGATTCAGTCCTCCACGGGTGCTCGCCGAACCACACAGACGTCCAGCGCGGGTCTGTTCAGTCTCTCGGCCGTCCCGGCGGGAACTTACGATGTCACGGTGGAAGCCCCGGGCTTCAAGCAGGCGAAATTCGCCGCCGTGCCCGTCACGGTAGGCTCGGTAGTAACGCTGGATGCGCGTCTGGAAGTCGGCACCTCCACGGAAACAGTCGACGTCTCGGCGGACGCGCCGGTCATCGAGAGCACGCGTTCGCAGACATCCACCGTGGTCGATCAGAAAGCGATCGCCAGTCTGCCAATCAACGGGCGCAACTTCCTCGATTTCGCCGTGCTCACGCCGGGCGTCGTGCGCGATCCGTCGCGCAGCGGCGATCTCAGCTTCGGCGGTCAGCGCGGCACGGCGAACAGTCTTACCGTCGATGGCTCGGACGCGAACAACGTGTTCTTCGGGCAATCGATCGGGCGCGCCGGCACGGGCCGGAATCCGTACAGCTTCAGCCAGGACGCGGTGCAGGAGTTTCAGGTTTCCGCCAACGGCTACGCCGCGGAGGTCGGCCGCGCGGGCGGCGGCGTGATCAACGTGATCACCAAGAGCGGCACGAACCAATTCCACGGAACGGCTTTCGAGTTCTTCCGCGACAAGGCGCTGAACGCGAATAGCTGGGAGAACAACCGTGCTCGCCTTCCCAAGCGCAACTATCACTTCAATCAGTTCGGCGGGAACCTGGGCGGTCCCGTCATCAAGAACAAGGTGTTCTTCTTTTTCGACTACGACGGCCAGCGCAATAACGAACCGGTCACGGTGATCCCGGGCGCTCCCGCGCCTGCCGACGCACTCTCGCAGGCGGCCTTCCAATCGCTGCAGAAATACTTCGCTGCGTATCCGCGCAGCCTGAATAACGACGTGTACCTCGGCAAGGTGGATGTGGTGCTAACCTCCGCGCAGCGCCTCTCGGTCCGCTTCAACGCCAACCGGTTCACCGGCGTGAACTACGAAAACTCCGGATCCACCAGCGCGATCGGTCACACGGGCAACAGCAGCGTGACGACCGATAACGTCTCTGGAACGCACACCTGGGTGCTCTCCGGACAAGCGGTCCTGGAGTCGCGCCTGACGTACTCGCGCGACAACGAACCTGGCGAGGCGAACTCGAACGACCCCGAGGCGGTGATCAGGCAGGGCGGTACGACGGTGATCAGTATCGGGCGCAATAACTTCAGTCCGCGGTACACCAATGCGCGCACGGTGCAGTGGGCGGACAGCCTGTCGTACGTGCACGGGAGTCACACCTTCAAGGCCGGGTTGGACATGAACTGGCAGCACATCGACAACTTCTTCCCGGGGAATTTCAGCGGATCTTACACGTTCAACAGCCTCGCCGATTTCGCGTCCAACCGGCCGTTCAGCTTTACGCAGGCGTTCGCGGGCGCGGGAACTCCCGGGCCGCTTTCGACTCCGAACGTCAACGAGTATGCCTTCTTCGTGCAGGACTCGTGGCGCGTTTCGAAGCGGCTCACGCTGAACTACGGAATTCGTTACGACCTGTTCGCCCTGGCGAGTCCGCAGGTGAAGAATCCCGACCCGGGACTGGCGGCGGCGAATCTGGATACCAGCCGGATTCCGCGCGA
>JAOAPT010000897.1 GCA_025463045.1 Candidatus Solibacter sp. | reverse complement strand
GAGATACGCTGAGGGATAATGGCGGTGATGAATCGCCTGGTGCTTATCCTCTTTACGCTGGCCGTTTGCGCCAACGCGGCTGCGGTGAAGGTCGTGCTCGTCGGGGATTCGACGGTGAATGACGAAGGCGGATGGGGGCCGGGATTTCGCGCGTCGTTCGGGCCGGAGGTGCAGATCGTCAATCTGGCGCAGAACGGGCGAAGTTCGAAGAGCTTTCGCGATGAAGGGTGGTGGGCGAAGGTGGCGCCGGAAAAACCGCAGTATGTGCTGATTCAGTTCGGGCACAACGATATCGCGGGGAAGGGGCCGGAGCGCGAGACGGATCCGGCCACGACGTACCGGTCGAATCTGGAGCGCTACGTGGAGGAGACGCGCGCGATGGGCGCGACTCCGGTGCTGGTAACGTCGATCGTTCGGCGGATGTTCGACGGGCAGGGAAAGTTCTTGCCGGAGACGCTGGTGCCGTATGCGGAAGCGGTGCGACGGCTGGCGGTGGAGCGGAAGGTGGCGCTGATCGATCTCTACACGCTGACGCGGGAGCAGGCCGACCAGTTGGGTCCGGTGGGCAGCGAGGCGATCGGGCGGAAGGATGCGCAGGGCAAGCAGGATCGGACGCATCTCGGGCCGAAGGGGCAGACGGAGATCGGCGCGATGGCGGCGCGAGAACTGGCGCGCGCGATACCGGCGTTCAGCGGGTACAGGCACGATCTGGTGAGTTGGAAGAATGCGATGCGGCAGCCGTCGGCGTGGTACGGCGGGCCGGAAGCGGTGCGGATCGCGGACAATCTGCTGGTGTATCAGCGGGTCTACCAGGGCGACGTGGGCGGGTGGGACAAGAACATCGATATGGCGATCGCGATGGGGCCGACGACGCGGGCGGAGATCGTCAAGGACAAGAGCGATCCCGAGGCGCACTCGACGATCGACAACGACTCGACGTATACGCAGATGCGGTATCTGGCGCGGGTGTATTCGGCGACGAAGCAGGTTCGGTTTGCGGAGAGCTTCCGGCGGGGGTTTGCGTACCTGATGAAGGCGCAGTACGGGAACGGCGGGTGGCCGCAGTTCTATCCACTGCGCAATGGGTATTGGAGTCACATTACCTATAACGACGACGCGATGATCGGCGTGATGGAGATGCTGCGCGATGTAGTGGACCGTCGGGCCGAGTTCGCGTTTCTGAGCGATGCGGAGCGCGCGCGGGCGAAGCAGGCGATGGATAAGGGCGTGGAGTGCATTCTGAAAACGCAGGTCGTGCAGGACGGGAAATTGACGGTGTGGTGCGCGCAGCACGATGAGAAGACGCTGGTGCCGGCGAAGGCGCGCGCATACGAATTGCCTTCGCTGAGCGGGAGCGAGAGCGCGGGGATCGTGAAGTTTCTGATGGGGATTCCGCGGCCGCCGGCGGAGGTGGTGAAGTCGGTGGAAGCGGCGGTCGAGTGGTTCCGGGCGTCGAAGATTCCGGGGATTCGGGTGGAGCGGAAGGTCGCGCCGGGGACGCCGAAGGGCTACGACGACACGGTGGTGGAGGATGCGTCGGCTCCGGGACTGTGGGCGCGGTTCTACGAGCTGGGGACGAATCGTCCGATCTTTTCGGGTCGTGATTCGGTGGTGAAGTACTCGATGGCGGAGATCGAGTACGAGCGGCGGAATGGGTACCGATGGTATCTGGATCGTCCGGCGAAGGTGATCGACGTGGACTATCCGGAGTGGAAGAAGAAGATCGGGCAGTGATTGCCACCTGTTAAGATCTTTTTTCTGGATGCTGGACTCGCCATTGTGGCGCCGGGTGGGCGCCATCCTACTTGCCGCTGCCGGAGTGTGGACGCTGGACGCACTCGTGTTTCGCACGTGGGTGTACGGGTCGGTCCTCGAGCCGGATTCTTCGACGGGCACGTTTGAGCTGATCCTGCGGCGCGAGCAATTCGCGCAGGCGCGGTACGGTCCGAACCTGATTCTGACGATGGGCGATTCGCGGTTTGCGTATTATCCGCGGGAAGCGAATCGGCTGCAGGCGGAGACGGGATTCTCCTTTCGACATGCGGGGGTGGCGGGGACGGATGCGCGCGCGTGGTATTACATGGTGCGCGATCTGGATCCGACGCGGCGGCGATATCGCGCGGTGGTGATCGGGGTCGACGACTACGACGACGAGGATGGCGCGTACGATATCGGCGACGATCTGGCGACGATGCATTACGTGGCGCTGCGCCTGCGGATGACGGACGTCGTGCCGTTTGCGCTGTCGTTCAACGCGCCGGTGAGGAAGTGGGAAGCGTTTCGCGGGAGCGTGCTGAAGGGCGTGATTCTACAGCGTGACGTACTGGCGCTGCTGACGCATCCGGCGAAGCGGATGGCGGCGGTCGAGCTGAATGCGCGCGGGTTCGAGGAGTGGACCTACGACTACGTCGACACGAAGCGGAACGTGGCGGGGCTGGCGATCGACTGGCGGAGCTTTGCGGCGACGATTCCGCCGGGCAATGCGGAGTTGAAGGATCAGATGGAGCGCTTCGTGCTCAAGCGGCCCGAGCCGCAGACGGGAAAGCGCGCGGCGTTCCGGCGGCAGTGGTTCGGACAAATGCTGGATTACTATCGCGGGACGGGAACGAAGGTGGTGTTCGTGCGGCTGCCGCGCGGGCCGATTCCGCGTCCGGACGGGATGGTGAAGAAGCTGACGTGCACGATCCGCGATTTCGGAGCGCGGCCGGGCGTAGTGCTGGTGAACGAGCACGCGTTCGAATCGCTCGAAAGGCCGGAGTTGTTCAAGGATGCATTTCACTTGAACGATACGGGCGATTCGCTGCTCTCGGCGATGCTGGCGAGGGAAGTGAGCAGGGTGATGCGCCATGCTTTTTAATACGGCACAGTTCTTCGTGTTTCTGGCTGTGGTGCTCGCGTTGTTTTATGGGGTGCCGCGCGGGTTGCGAAAGTACATTCTGCTGGCGGCGAGCTACTACTTTTACGCGAGCTGGAATCCGAAGTTCATCGCACTGCTGCTGACGCTGACGGTGATCGATTACGCGTCGGGATTGTGGCTGGAGCGGGTGGCGCCGGGACCGCGGCGGAAGGCGGTGCTGGTGTTTAGCCTGGCGGCGAATCTGGGCTTCCTCGGATTTTTCAAGTACTACAATTTCCTGGCGGGGAATCTGGCGCTGGCGGTGGGGCGGCCGGTGAATTCGTTCTTCCTGGACATCGTGCTGCCGCTGGGGATCAGCTTTCACACGTTCCAGAGCATGTCGTACGTGGTGGACGTATATCGCGGCCAGCAGCGGGCGGTGCGCAATCCTGTGGACTACGCGTTGTTCATCTGCTTCTTCCCGCAGTTGGTGGCGGGGCCGATCGTGCGCGCGCGCGATTTCTTCCGTGATTTGTGGGGCTGGCAACCGCCGACGGCGGACGATGTATCGCGCGGCGTGTTTCTGATGGCGCTCGGGCTGACGAAGAAGATGGCGTTCGCGGACCAGTTTGCGAAAGTGGCGAACGAATACTTCGGGAACGTTGCGGCGCATCGGGGTATGGCGGCGGCGTGGAGCGGCGTGTTCGCGTTCGCGCTGCAGATCTACTTCGATTTCTCGGGGTACACCGATATGGCGATCGGGATGGCGAAGCTGCTGGGCTTTCACTTCCCGATCAATTTCCGGCGGCCGTACCTGGCGGCGAGTGTGACGGATTTCTGGCGGCGGTGGCACATTTCGCTGTCGAGCTGGCTGCGCGACTACCTTTATATTCCGCTGGGCGGGAGTCGCGGCGGGGCATGGAAGACGTATCGGAATCTGATGTTGACGATGCTGCTCGGCGGGCTGTGGCATGGGGCGAGCTGGAACTTTTTGATCTGGGGCGGATATCAGGGCGTGCTGTTGAGCGTCGAGCGGGTGGTGCGCGGCGAGCGTCCGGTGAGCGAAGAGTGGGATTGGAGCTATCCGGTGCGCGCGATCGGGACGTTCGCGCTGGTGTGCGTGGGGTGGGTCTTTTTCCGGGCGGCGGATTTGGGGCAGGCGTTGCAGGTACTGGGGCAGATGTTCGGCGGCTGGCGGGGGAAGGGGCTGCTCGAGCCGTGGCACTGGGGGCTGGCGGGGTTGGCGCTCCTGATGGCGATCGGGGAAGAGAAGCGGGAGTGGTTCGAGCGGGCGATGCGGGCTCCGGCTCCGGTGTACGGGTGCGCGCTGGCGGCGATGCTGTTTTGTCTGGAGATATTTGCGGTGGTGGACGCGGCGATTCCGTTTATTTATTTTCAGTTTTGAGGCGAGATGGGGATTCGCGCAGACGCAGAGAAAGGCACGCAGAGAAAGGCGATTGTTTAGGCGGGCTAAACGATGGCAATAATATACTTGACTGACAATGCTCTTTAGCGTAGAGTAGTTGCATGAGCAAAGCACCTAACACCTTAATCGAAGCCGTCACCTACTTCGCGGACTTCGACAATTGCCGCGAGTTCATGACTCGCCTGCGCTGGCAGGATGGCAAGGTGCTCTGCCCGCATTGCGGATCGGGCAACGTTTCGTACCTGCCTAACGCCCGCGTCTACAAGTGCTATGAGAAGCACGCAAAACAGAAATTCTCGCTGAAGGTCGGAACCATTTTCGAGGATTCACCCATCGCGCTTGAGAAGTGGTTGCCCGTGATGTGGATGCTCGTGAACGCGAAGAATGGTATCTCTTCGTGGGAGATCCACCGCGCTATCGGCGTTACCCAAAAGACTGCATGGTTCATGCTTCAGCGTGCGCGTCTTGCGATGCAGGACGATCTCAGCGGCGGCTTGCTCGGCGGCGAAGTCGAGGTAGACGAGACCTATATCGGAGGAAAGGCTAGGAATATGCACAAGAGCAAAAAGCTCCGACTCCATAAGGCGATGGGCGGCACCGGATTGCAGGGCGGCGCTGGCAAGTCGGGCGTTATGGGAATGC
>JAOAPT010000825.1 GCA_025463045.1 Candidatus Solibacter sp. | reverse complement strand
AATCCTTCGATTCCTGACGACACCATAATACCGGAAGGAGCATCCAGAGGTCATGCACAGGTTTGACCGAATTCTTGAAGGGTGGAACGGTTACCCGACGAGCCCCTTACACGCCGCCGCATCTTTGGAGTGACTTTCCCGCATGGACGCGCCAGGGATGGTCCCGGTCGCCCAGCGCGTTCCCCGATGGCAGACCGACGATGACAATACTCGCCGGGTAGCGGAAGAGTCCGTGCCCTGCGACGACGCAGCGTTGCTCACGGAATGGCTCGCGTATTCTGGCAACCCATTCTCGAGGAATGGACGGTCGATGCGCACGGAAAAGCGCGAGGCGTATTGCGCGTTCCGATCCTTATACTCTGGTTCAGCCGATCACGCGGATCGTGCGTGCGTTCTCCGCGGACCAGCCTGTCGAACGCACGAAGACCCTTGACGACATCCGTGCCGAGGTGCTATCACCGGAACGGCTCAACGCCATGGTGTCCGGCGTTTTTGCGGGCGTGGCGCTGCTCATCGCGGTGGTAGGCGTTGCCGGCTCGCGGTCGGCTCCGCTCCCCGAAATCTGCTGCTGCGCGTGATGGCCGAAGGTGCGGCGATGGCGGTCGGCGGACTTGCGCTCGGCTTTGTCTCCGGATATTGGCTCGCGCAACTGGCCGGCACTTTCGTGGGCGATCTGAAAATGCCGGGGGTGCTGCCGGTGACAGGTGCGGCGGTCGTGCTGCTGCTCGCCGCCGTCGCGGCGTCGGCCATTCCCGCGCTGCGGGCAGCCCGGGTCGATGTGATGCAGGCTCTGCGAGCGGAATGAACCTGGTTTCGGTTGCCTGGTTTCGGTTGCCCGGCTTTCAATAAACCGCGGTCTGCGCTCTGGCCTTGGCGAGACGGGCCGCCATACCGTAGTGGATCAGTTCCATGTCTTCCGTTGCAAAGCGCAGCGTACCCATCGAAATGTCGTACTGATCCGAGCGGGTCCAATGCGCCTTCATGATCCCCGTTTGAGAGTGGCGCGAGATGCCTTGCAGGAGGTGCGTAATCTCGTGCACCAGAACGTAGGTCAGTCGATTTCGCTCCGGGCCAAACCGTGCACTCGCCCTCAGGTGGTCCATAAGAATGACGATGCGTGTTCCATCGTATGGGAGAGCGTAACCCAGCGAGCGGGGATCCTGGTCTTTCGGCGAGTCATAGCACAAGACTATGTAAATGACGCCGGGTGTGTCTTTGCACGCCAATGGATCCAGCCATTTCACGTTCACATTGATGGACTTGAACAAACGGGAAACGCCGAGTGATGCCTCGATCAGTTCCTGAGTACTGCGTTCGAGACAAACGCCGATCTCCCGATTGGGATCGTTCACGATGCGGGCTGTAAGCCCACCCGCGAATGCTATCGCGGTCGCAAGTGCGATCATGAGCGTCATCTCTCTCACTGTCTCCGGTACGAAATGAGTTGCACGCGCGCGACCGTCGGTCTGACCTCCGCAACTACTTGACAACGCGTCACAGCGTCGACCCCGTGAACCGATCGGCTTTTTTGTGAACCGTTGGGCTTAGAACTTCTCGTCTTCACCTGAACTCCATCGACCAAGTCAGCTTCGGAGCATGCATTCTCGCTCTACCGACGGCAGGAAGCGAAGAGTGAATTTCGTTGGGCGGCCACCTTCAACGCCGCAGTATAATCGAGTGCGCAATCCTCACCTGCAATCGGGGCCGATGCCCCTGACGGACCTCGCAAGTCGGTAAACGGACGAGCGCAGAGACAGTATCGACATTTACCTTCGGCTCTGCCCGGCCCGATACAAGTTGCCGAACAACGCCCTGATTACATGCCCTCCCTCACGCTCACAATCGCTTTCCGTGTGCCGTGTCACCGCGACACCATTGCTGTACCCTTGTTAGGGAGATCGCCTATGGTACGAACAACCCTTCTTTGGTCGAGTAAGAGTTTCTTCGCCGCCCTCCTATTCTGCGGGTTGGCGTCGGCCCAGAGTTCCCTGAACGTCGCTGCCAGGATCGTCGCCAGCGCAAACGGCTTCCTGAGTTCGCTTGATGAGGGACAGCGGTCGAAGGTGCTGTTTGAGTTCAACGACGCGGCGCAACGGGTGAAGTGGTCGAACCTGCCTACGACGATGGTGCCGCGCGCGGGCCTGAAGATGGGAGACCTTAGCGGGCCGCAGAGGAAAGGGGCGATGGAACTGCTGGCCGCCACGCTGAGTAAGCGCGGGTACGAGAAGGTGCTCGCGATCGTCGAAGGCGACGAGGCGCTAAGAGTTGCCAGCGGCGGACGCGGGTCGATGTTCGGGCGCGACCTGTTCTACATTTCAATTCTCGGCAAGCCTTCGGTGAAGGACCCCTGGATGCTGCAGTTCGGCGGCCATCATCTGGCGCTCAACATTACCATCGTGGGCCTCGACGGGGTTCTCACGCCCAGCCTCACGGCAGCACAGCCTGCGAAGTATACGGTGGACGGCAAGACCGTGCGCCCGCTCGGAGCCGAGAACGACAAGGCCTTCGCGCTGATCAATGCGCTGGATGAAGGGCAGCGAAAGCAGGCGATCCTCAATTACAAGGTGGCTGACCTGGTTCTGGGGCCGGGGCAGGACGGAAAGACGATCCAGCCAGAGGGCATCAAGTGTTCCGCGATGAACGCGAGCCAGCAGGCCATGCTGCTGGACCTGGCGGGTGAATGGGCGGGGATTGTCAACGAACAGGCGGCGGCGGCGCGTATGGCGGAGATCAAGGCGAATCTCTCCGCAACGTGGTTCGCGTGGAGCGGACCGACCACCAACGGGACGCCGGCATACTATCGGATTCAGGGACCGACACTGGTGATCGAGTACGCGCCCCAACCGCTTGGAGGCGAACCGACGATGCACATCCATACGATTTACCGCGATCCGACGAACGATTACGGGAAGAAGTCGGCGGCGCATTGAGTACGTCACGATGAGGCGAACGGGAGTGAGTGCGCTGCTCGCGCTTAGTCTGGTTGGAAGCGCGGCCGCGCACCGGCTGGACGAGTATCTGCAGGCCACCCTGATCGGGGTAACGCGGGACGGCATTGACGTGGAAATCCACTTGACGCCGGGCGTTGCCATGCTGCCGGTCTTGATGGCGGTGATCGATCAGGATCGCGACGGACGAATTTCCTCGGCAGAAGAACGGGCCTATGTAGGCCGGGTGCTGCGGGAGGTGGATCTGCAAGTGGATGGCGTGCCGGCGCCGTTGTCGTTGATAGCGAGCAACTTTCCGACCCTCGAAAGCATGCGGGAGGGACTGGGCACGATCGCGATCAAACTGCGCACGGCGCGCGGCGGGCACGACTTGCGTTTCGAAAATCGGCATCTGCCGCAAGTCAGCGCATACCTGGTGAATTGCCTGGCGGCTCCCTCGGACGGCCTTGTAGTGAGGCGGCAGCAGCGGGACAAGGCGCAGAGGTCGATTGCATTCGAGTATTCTTTCGGCGCAATATCGGGATTGCGAGCGGCGTGGATCGCGCTGGCGCCATCCTGGCCGGCCGCGCTCGGAATGCTGCTGGCGGCCCGGATGGGGTTACTCCTCTACAGAGCGAAGAGGGACAAGAGAGCATCCACATCCTCACAAGTTAAATACCTCTGAGCTAAGATGCTTGTAAGCGTGGCCGCCTTGCACTTGATTTCGCACCAATCATTCGCACCAATCATTCGCACCAATCAATGGATATCGATATGTCGGACGCACCAGACCAACGCCTGCTTGAAGCCCTGCTGGACTCCTGGGACCGGAACAACACCATCCTGATCAACCTGCTCCGCGGCCTCCCGGAGGGTGGGCTGGCGGCCAGGGCGATCGAGGGCAGCCCTTCCATCGCGGAGCTGTTCACACACATCCACTTTGTACGACTTGTGTTCGTCCTCGAGGACGCCCCCGAATTCGCCAGAAACCTGCCCGACGAAGAGTGGGCGGTCGAGCGTGACGCTGGTCGCATCGAACAGATGCTGAACGACAGCGCCAGGGCGGTGCGGGACGCGGTAAAGAGCAGGGTCGAGGCAGGCGGGGACATGGACCTTCACTACGACCACCCGATCCTCCTGCTCCAGCACATGATCTGGCACGAGGGCTACCATCACGGTCAGATCAAGCTGGCACTCAAGGTGGCGGGCCGCCCGATGACCAACGAGCAAGCCGGGCCGGTCACGTGGGGCGTGTGGATGCGAAAGAAGTCAACCTCTTAGGTTCGGAAAAAGGACTGAAACTAAAGAGGAAACGCACCGGCAATCCGAACCGTTGCCAACGCACGCCTCAGGTGGGAAACTAAAGACAGTGTTGTACGGTTTCGATCCTTTGGTCCAGGAATGGTTTGAACGCCTCGGACCCCCTACCGAACCCCAGCTTCGTGGTTGGCCTGTAATTCGTGCCGGCGAGGACGTTCTCATCTCCGCTCCCACGGGCTCCGGGAAGACGTTGGCTGCCTTTCTGATTTGCATCGACGGCTTAATCCGCCGCGCCCGCACCGGCGAACTGCCTGATCACACCGAGGTCGTCTATTGCTCGCCGCTCAAGGCGTTAAGCAACGATGTTCACAAGAACCTGGAGCGGCCTCTGGCCGAGATCCGCGCGCTTGCCGAGGAACTCGGAATCGCGCTGGCGCCCATCCGGATCGGCTTGCGGACGGGCGATACGAAAGCGTCGGATCGCCAGCGGATGCTCCGCGAGCGTCCCCACATTCTGGTGACCACGCCCGAGTCGCTCTACATTCTCCTGACGGCCGAAAAATCGCGCGCAATGCTCTCCGGCGTTCGCACCGTCATCGTCGATGAGATTCACGCGGTCGCCGACGACAAGCGGGGAAGTCACCTCGCACTCACGCTTGCCCGATTGGATCGCCTGGCTGGCCGGCCACAGCGAATTGGTCTGTCTGCGACTGTAAAGCCGCTGGAGGAAGTCGCGAGCTTCCTGAGCGACACGGCGCGGATTGTCGACATCGGCCATCGTCGCAAAATGGAAATAGCGGTGGAAGTGCCGCGCGACGAGCTCGGTCCGGTCGCCAGCACTGAGATGTGGGGTGGAATCTACGACCGGCTAACCGACCTGATCGCCGCCAATCGCACCACGCTGATTTTCGTAAATACACGCCGGCTAGCGGAACGAATCGCGCACCACCTGGGCGAGCGCCTGGGACCGGGCGTAGTGCTTCCCCACCATGGCAGCTTGTCCCGCCCTCTGCGTCTCGAAGCCGAGCGCAAGTTAAAAGAGGGCGAGCTGCGGGCAGTGGTGGCGACCGCGTCGCTTGAGCTCGGCATCGACATCGGTACGGTCGATCTGGTCTGCCAGATCGGTTCGCCGCGTGCGATTGGGGTGGCAATCCAGCGCGTCGGGCGCGCGGGACACTGGGTGGGCGCGGTACCGCGCGGTCTACTGTTCGCCACCACTCGTGATGAGCTGATCGAATGCGCGGCGCTCGTGCGGGCGATCCAAAAAGGCGAGCTCGACCGCCTGGAGATCCCGCGCAATGCCCTGGATATTCTGGCGCAGCAGATCGTTGCCTGCTGCGCGACGGAAGAGTGGGGCGAGGACGAGCTGTTCGAGATGGTGCGCGCAAGCTGGCCTTATCGGGCGCTACCCCGTTCCGACTTCGACGCGGTCATAACCATTCTGTCGGAGGGCATCAGCACCGCGCGCGGACGCAGCGGCGCCTACCTGCATCGCGACGCCGTCAACCGGCGCCTTCGTGGACGGCGTGGCGCGCGCATTGCCGCCATTACCTCCGGCGGCGCGATTCCGGATTCCGCAAACTACCTGGTTGTCGCCGAACCCGAAGGGACCGTGATCGGCACGGTCGACGAGGACTTTGCGGTGGAGAGCCTGGCTGGCGACGTCTTCCTGTTAGGCACCACATCCTGGCGCATACGCCGCGTAGAGGCGGGCCGGGTGCGCGTGGAGGATGCGCACGGCGCGGCGCCGGGGATTCCCTTCTGGCGCGGTGAAGCGCCGGGCCGGACCATCGAGCTGTCGCAGGAAATATCGGGCCTGCGCGAGGAGATCGTCTCGCGCGGAGATGGCTCTGCGGAATGGCTGGTGACGGAGTGCGGGCTGAATCGCCGCGGCGCGGAACAGGCGGTGGAATATGTGCAGGAAGGACGCGCCGCGCTGGGCGCGCTTCCGACCACTGACACCATCGTGGCGGAACGCTTTTTCGATGAGGGCGGCGGGATGCAGCTCATCCTTCACTCTCCCTTTGGCGCGCGCATCAATCGCGCTTGGGGGCTGGCTCTGCGCAAGCGTTTTTGCCGGTCCTTCAATTTCGAGCTACAGGCTGCGGCCACCGACAACGGAATTGTGATCTCCCTCGGCGAGCAGCACTCGTTTCCGTTGGACGTGGTATTCGAGTTCGTGCGGCCGGGGAATGCGAAGTATGTGCTCACGCAGGCGATGCTCGATGCACCCATGTTCGGCGCGCGTTGGCGCTGGAATGCGACGCGCGCCCTGGCGATTCTCCGCTTCGCGGGCGGGCGCAAAGTGCCGCCGCCGATCCAGCGTATGCGCGCGGACGATCTGATGGCCGCCGTCTTCCCCGATCAGGCGGCCTGCGCCGAAAACCTGACGGGCGACATCCGAATCCCCGATCATCCGCTGGTGAAGGAAACGATCGACAACTGCCTGTACGAAGCCATGGACCTGGAAGGTCTCACGGAGATGCTTCGCCGCATCGAGGACGGGCGGATCCGGACGGTCGCAATCGACACAGCGGCAGCGTCGCCGTTCTCACACGAGATTCTCAACGCGAATCCCTACGCCTACCTGGATGACGCTCCGCTCGAAGAACGCCGCGCGCGAGCGGTCCAGTTGCGGCGCACTCTCCGCACCGATCTGACGGACGGCGCCGGCGCTCTCGATCCCGAGGCGATCCGCACCGTTGCGGAAGAGGCGTGGCCGTTGGTACGCGACGCCGACGAGTTGCATGAGGCGCTGCTGGGACTGGGGATGGTGCCGGCGAGTGCGGCATGGTCGCCGTTCTTCGCGGAGTTGGTGACCGCGCGGCGGGCGACCGCGATGGACGGCTTCTGGATCGCAGCCGAAAGACTCGACCTGGTGCGGCGCGCCTGTCCCGGCGCGCAATTCACGCCGCCCATTCAGGTGCCGCAGCTTTCTTACGCGCCGCCTGAATCGCGCGAGGCGTGCGTGGCGGAAATCCTGCGGGGATGGTTCGAATGCGCGGTCCCTCTGCGTGCTTCGGAACTGGCGCGCAATCTGGCGCTGCCGCTCGATACGGTGGAGATCGCGCTGGCGCAGCTCGAAGCGGAGGGACAGATTCTGCGCGGGCATTTCCTCTCGCGTAACGGTGAGGGCGAAATCGAATGGGCGCACCGGCGGTTGCTGGCACGCATACACCGGCTGACCATTGGACGGCTGCGGCGCGAAATTGAACCGGTCACCACGACACAGCTTGCCGCGTTTCTTTCGCGCTGGCAACATCTGGCGCGCGGCACGCAACTCCACGGCGTCGATGGCGCGTTGCAGGTGATCCGGCAATTGCAGGGCCTGGAGTGGCCCGCGGCCGCGTGGGAGAGCCAGGTGCTGCCGCGCCGCATCGCCAACTACGATCCAGCGCTGCTCGATGATCTCTGTCTGTCGGGGGAAGTAATGTGGGGACGGCTCTCGCCGCATCCGGCGTTCGAGCGCGAGACCGGCGAACACGGCCGCCGCGTACGGCCTACTCGCGTCGCGCCGCTGGCGCTCTTCCTTCGCGAGGACGCTGAATGGCTGCTGTCGTCGCCGCGCCCGCAACCCGCCGAATCGCTATCCCACCCGGCGCGTGAAGTGCTATCCGCGCTTCAGACGCAGGGTGCGTCGTTCTTTCACGAACTCGTGCGGAATGCCGGCCGCCTGGCCGGCGAAGTAGAAGATGCGTTGTGGGAGCTTGTGGCCGCGGGGCTGGTCACTGCCGATGGGTTCGAGAATTTGCGCGCATTAATCGACCCGCATAAGCGGCGCGGCGACGGTCGGCACCGGACCGCGCGTCCTCGATATGCGTCGGGCCGCTGGGCGCTGTTGAGGCATGGCGCGGGCGAGTCGCCCGAGTACGTCGAACGCTTCACACGCCAGCTCTTGCAACGATGGGGTGTCGTCTTCCGCGATGTCGCGGCGCGAGAGACGCTGGCTCCGGCGTGGCGCGACGTATTGATCGTGCTGCGCAAAATGGAGACGCGCGGTGAAATTCGCGGAGGCCGCTTCGCTGCCGCATTCGTCGGCGAGCAATTCGCGTTGCCGGAAGCCCTTGATCTACTGCGCGCTGTCAGGCGCTCGGGCGAAGAGAACGTGGAGTGGGATGCGCTTCCGCCGTGGCTAGCCGGGGAACGTGCTGCCGTCGCTCGTATTGCTTCGTGACACCATCGCGGCTGCTCGCCGGCGCGTCTCTACTCATGCCGCAGCGCGATCATCGGATCGATTCGCGATGCACGAGTTATGCTTCGGGAAGCCGATGTAACTCATCTCGTCCCAGATCATGACGAGCGGGTCGGCATCGGTATACGGCAGCGCATGAATGAGCACCGCGTCGACGGCGCTGAACATCGCGGTATTGACGCCGATGCCGAGCGTAAGGGTTGCGATGGCGATGGCCGAGAATGTGGGGTTGCTGCGGACCTGGCGCAGCCCGTACCGGATATCGTTCCTCAACTGCTCGAACCGCATCCAGCCGCACGCTGCGCCTACATCTGAAATGCTCATATCAACCCTCGGTTCGCGCCATCCAAACTTCTTATTGCGATTCTGCGCGCTTCAGCCGGATTGATCCGTTCCCGGTGGTGATGTGGATCGGGGGACCGCCGGAGCCCAGACTAAAGTCCAAGCGGTGGGATCTTCCGCCGGCGTCCTGTTGCGGGAGTGGAAAATCCGACTGAATCCGACCCATTCCGGTCTCCGCCTGGATGCGGGCAGAGTACTGGGCCGGCATCGCGATCGTAACGCCGCCATTGTGAGTGCTGAGTTCCATTTGCCGCCCATCCCAGATCGCGCCGGTCAGTTCGACCTGGATTCCGCCGTTCACCGTCGCTCCGCTCACATCACCCACTACGCGCTTCAGATGCACGCCGCCGTTGTTCGCATCAAAGTGGACTTGGCCGCGCACATCGGAGATCGTGATTCCGCCGTTGTTGGTCTTCAGACTCAGGTCGCTGACCTGCGGAACGAAGATCTCGTAGCTGACGCTCCACCACGAATTGCCGGTCGCTTCCGGCCCGGTCGCTCGCACCTGTCCGCCGGAGCCGTCGATCAAGACCCGGCTCGCCACGATCCCCGCTGCAGCTTCGGTGTCGCCTGAAGCCTCGATGCGTGCGCGAACCAGCACATCGCCCCGCTGCCAGCCTTTCACGGTCGCGCCCCCGTTCTGGCCCGCATCGATGCTCAGGCGCCCTATCGAGGGTAAAGTCTGCTCACGGATCTCGCAATGCCGTGCGCGATCGCTATCGTAACCGGCGTTTGCGCAAGTCAATTGTTTTTCGCTGTTACCCTGCAACTGAGCGAATAAAGGAAGTCCTGCGGTGGAAACGGCTACACCGATCCAGGCCGCGCTCGTAAGTGCCGATTTCATTGAAGCCTCCTTGCCGAACGGAAACGTGCGGCCGTGTTGGTTAACTCGCAAGCCGACGTCAGCTATTGTTACTGGCAGATCCGAAAAAGGTTACACAGAAAAGCTATGAAGGCAAGTACCGAGCAGCATCGATCCACCCGTGTAATCCCGTCAAGTCCGGTTGAAACCACACAAAGGGCGTGCCACTGCCGTTGACAGGGTGGTATCCCCATGATAGCCTCCTGCTTGATTCGAAATATGAATCGACATGCCATGCTCCGGCTCCGGTTCCGACCAAACTAGCTCCCGCCGCCCTTACCCCTCCTTGGGCCTGTCGTATTAATGGAAGCGGCCTCCGGGCATTGGCTCGAATTGTCCCGGGGTGGACTTAGTCGTCCGTGGGCACCTCTCATGGCCTGCTCAGCTCGCAAACAATGCATTCGCGATGCAGGATTCGCGGTGAGGAGCGATATGACGAGACACGCCTGGTGTTGGTTTTCAACTGTGATTTTATTGGCAGCGGGGAGCCCTTCCGCTCACGCTGCGGGGCCCTCCAGAAGCGGTGGAGCGCAGGACCATAAAGCCGAGAAGGATGGGGCTGGCTATACTTACACCGTCGTCGCCAAGACTGGTGACGTGATTGGCGGACTCAGACTCGGCGGCGTCGGCGGCTTGCATCCAGTCGCTCTAAATAACCACGGACAAATTGTGTTCGCGTGGCACAGCCCCGATGCGCCGCGCGGTTGCATGGCGTCGGGCTTTAATGATGACTCAATTTTCACGACGGACACAGTAGTCGCGAAGGTCGGCGATGTGATTGCCGGTAAGACGATCAGTGGGCTCGATGCTCATCCGGCAATCAATGAGCACGGCGAAATCGCGATTTACGCGACATTCCGTCCCGGCATCTTTGTCCCCACATACCTCCTAAGTTGCGGCGCCTATGGAATCCTGACACGCAATGCGGTGATCGTCGAAACCGGCAACACGCTCGGCCCTTATAAGCTCACCAATAACATGAGCCGTCCAGCCACGAATGATCATGGGGCGACCGTTTTCGCCGGGATATATGGTCCGCCTCCTCTCCCTTTCCCTTCGACGCTGACCGGCATTTTCACGTCGAACGAGCTGGTTGCAAAAGTCGGCGACGTGATCGCAGGGAAAACACTCAGCTTCCTGAGTTCGCCCGTGCTCAACAATAAGGGAGAGATTGTCTTTGCAAGCGCATTCGCGCCGAATGGAGTCGGCATCTTCACGCCGCATTCGATCCTGGTCCAGCCGGGTGATGTGATCGGCGGAAAGGCATTGATGGTCATTTCCGGCGACACGCCGATGCTCAACGACCATGGGGACATCGCGTTTCTCGCTCAATTCAGCTCCGGGACCGGCATCGGAATCTTTACCCAGAACGCGCTGCTGGTCAAAATCGGAGATACGATCGCTGGGAAGCAGATCACCAGCCTAAGTCCTCCTTCGGCATTGAACAAGCACAACGAAATCGTATTTACGGCCGGATTTGGCACTCCGTTTACCTACGGGATCTTCACTCAGGAGCGCCTGGTGGCAAAAATCGGCGACGTCATTGGCGGTAAAACAGTGGCCGGCTTGCAACCTGCGGCACTCAATGATCGGGGTGTAATCGTATTCGCGGCCGATTTTAGTGACGGTACGCAGGCTATCATACAGGCGGAGCCGGCCAACGGTGAACAAATCGAGGATGAGCAATAAGAGAGGATGAGCAGTAAGAGAGGAGCCGGACGCGAACGCACGGCATCGTGCTTGTCCTCGGCTTCTGCCGCCGTAACGAATCTGCCCGGGGCGTCCCACATAGTGAATGGTTCATAGCACTGAGGCCGGGAACGCCCCCCGGATCTTCGTCCCCAGGCTTCTGTGCGGCAAATCGCGATCTTCACAGTTGAGGCGATGGCGGTGCGTTGCGTCCGGAGGCATCGGCCGCTCAAAAGCCGGACATACTGCAGCGGTGCCGGCTGATGTGGAGAAGCACCTCCGCCAACCGAAGTGACGCCGAAATCCGCTGACCCGATGCCGGAATTTGCAGTCGTCCTTTCTCTTTATGATTTAATACGTCGGCATAGGATGGCTGAAGCGTACCATCGACGCGGTC
>JAOAPT010000547.1 GCA_025463045.1 Candidatus Solibacter sp. | reverse complement strand
GTTTTCGCAGGCCGAACAGCGCAGTCTCTTCAAGACGCTTTCCCCGTCCTCGCCCTACGCGAACTTCCGGCACTACTGGGATTCCAAACCGCGCCTCGCGCCCCTCCCCCGCATGCTCTTCGCCGATCAGAAGACCTACCTGATCGAGCTCCTCATGAAGCAGGACCAGATGAGCATGGCCACTTCCATCGAGAGTCGCGTCCCCTTCCTCGATCACGAGTTCGTCGAGTTCTCGACCCGCGTCCCCGAGCACATGAAGCTCCGCGGTAACGAAGGTAAGTACATCGTCAAAAAAGCCATCGAAGGCCTCGTCCCCCAGGAAATCATCTACCGCAAGAAAATGGGCTTCCCCACCCCGCTCCGCCAGTGGCTGCTGGACCCGCGCGCCAGTCACCTCTTCGACATCATGCGCGCCAAGGACGGCCTGCTCGCTCAGTACATCGACCCCGCCCGCCTCGACGATCTTCTGCTCCGCCAGACCACCGGCCGCGAAGACGTCACCGACCGCATCTGGCGCCTCCTCACGCTCCAACTCTGGGGCGACATGTTCCTCACCGGAAAACGTGAGGAACGCTGGGAAGGTCTGATGGCAGTCACCGCCCGTCCCGCCGTATGAAGACCCTGTGGGTTAATTCCAATTTCATGCATCCCACCACAAAGGGTGGGCAGATCCGTACGCTGGAGATGCTGCGTCACCTCCACCGCTGGCATGAGATCCACTACGTCGCCATCGAGAACCCCGCGCTTCCCGAAGGCCCCGCGCGCGCTCACGAGTACTCGACCAAGTCGTACCCGTTCAAGTACCGCGTCCACGACAAGACCAGCCCCGCGTTTTACACGGACCTTGTCCGCGGACTCTTCTCTCCCGTTCCCGTCGCCGTCGAGCGCTTCAATCCGCCCGGCATGCGCGCCTTCCTTGAAGGCCTGATCCGCAAGGAACGCTTCGATTGCGCCGTGGTCGATCATCTCGCCCCGACGAGCTATTTCCCCGACCTGCCGCACGCCGTCTTCTTCCAGCACAACGTCGAAACCGTGATCTGGCGCCGCCATGTCGAGCATGCCTCCGACGCTCTGCGCCGCAGATACTTCAAACTCCAGGCCGACCGCATGTATCACTATGAGCGCCGCGTCAGCCAGGAGTCCGGCCACATCGTCGCCGTCTCCAAAAAGGACGCCGACGAAATGCGCCGCCTCTTCGACGTCACCCGCGTCAGCGAAATCCCCACCGGCGTGAACATCGAGTACTTCCTTCCGCCCGAGCCCCGTCCCGAACCCGTCGCCGACCTGGTCTTCGTCGGCTCGATGGACTGGCTGCCGAATGTCGATGGCGTCCTTTACTTCGCCCGCGAGATTCTCCCCTTGATTCGCGCCAAGCGCCCCGAGACCACCGTCGCGATTGTCGGCCGCACCCCGCCGCCAAAGCTCCTTCAACTCGGCGCCGAAGATTCCAAAATCCAGATCACCGGCACCGTCCCCGATATTCGCCCGTACCTCTGGGGCTCCGCCGTCTCTATCGTTCCCCTGCGCATCGGCGGCGGCACGCGCCTCAAGATTTACGAAGCGATGGCCGCCAAGATTCCCGTCGTCTCGACGACGATCGGCGCCGAAGGCCTGACCGTCAACCCGCCCGACGACATCCGCATCGCCGACACCCCCGCCGAGTTCGCCAACCAGTGCCTCAACCTGCTCTTCGCCGGCGAAGTCCGCGAGCGCGTCGCCACCGCTGCCTGGGAAATGGTCAACGCCAACTTCTCCTGGGAGCACGTCTCCCGCTGCTTCGAAAAGATCATGCTCGCCGGACCGCGAATGTCCTAATCAATCGCCTGAAATCTCCCGGCGCGGACGTCTTCCTGAAAGCGCGTCACCGCATCCGCGACCTGCATCCCGTACACCGAAGCGAAGCTCTTCCGGCACCCATCGGGATCTTTCAGGCACCCCGATTGGAAGCGGTAAAACCTTTCCCGCCCCGCCATCCGCAGTTCGTAATCCCAGAAGTATCGCCACGCCTGATAAGCGAAACGCATATCGGGCGTCGGCGCGCCGCTGAACACCGGCTGTAAATCGTCCTTCTTCGCCCGATCGGTGAATTCCTTCGCCGTTACAAACGCGCGCTGACGGCCGAACAGCACCGCGACTCCCTCCGTGAACCAGGCCTGCCGGCCCATCCGCAGCGCGTTCCACACCGCCTGATTCTGATTCAGCGTGGCATGCGAAATCTCGTGCCGCAGATACTCCCCGGCATCCAGATTCTTCTCACGCAGTTTCGGACTGATGTAGATTACCGTCCCGGTCGCCACCGTGACGCCGCCGAGAGCGCGCGAGTAGTTATACGGCATGAACCGACGCAGATCGTCCCAGCTGCGGCAGTCCACGACCGTGAGCCGCTTATCGACGTGCAAGCCGTGGAACTGTTCTGCCTCGGCGATGTACCGGTCAACATTCCGGTACGCCGGATCGAGTACGGTGCCTTCTTCGTACAGAACGTCGGCGCGCTGGAGTTTCTCGACCGCATATCCCGGCCACACCGGCGACCAGGGGAAGAGCGGACCGAACGGAAATAGCATTAAGAAGAGCAGGAGAATAGCAAAGCTCCCCCGCCGCACCCACTGCATACCGCCAGGATATCTCAGCTATCGAGCCTCTTGCTTTACCAGCTTAATCTCGAACAATTTGGGCCAGCGCTTTCCCGTGACGAACAGCCGGTCGTGCTCGGCATCGTACGCGATCCCGTTCAGCACATCCGTCTGCATAGGGCCGGCCGGGATGCGGTCGGCCGGCGTCAGAAGTCCCGTCAGGTCGACCCATCCCGTCACCTTCCCGGTCTTCGGATCGATCCGCGCGATCTTGTTCGTCGTCCAGATATTCGCGAAGATCTCGCCCTTCACCCATTCCATCTCGTTCAGCTTGTCGACCGGCTTGCCGTCGTCGGTCACATTGATCTGACCGGTCTGCTGTAGCGTCTCCGGATCCCACGTATAAATCTGCGATGAGCCATTGTCGAAGTACAGTTGCTTCCCGTCGGTAGTGAATGACCACCCTTCGCCCGGGTAATGAAATTCGCCCTGCTTCTTCAGCGTCGCGAACTCGTAGATGAACCCCACTTGAGTCTGGTAGGTAAGCTGATACAGCTTGTCTTTCCAGCGGATGATGCCTTCGCCGAAATACTCCGGTACGGCCGTGCTCTGTACCACTTCCCCAGTCTCCAGTTTCACCTTGCGGATGGAACTGGTGCCGTTGTCGCCGCCCGTGCCCTCGTATAGAAATCCATCCTGATAGAACAGGCCCTCCGTGAACGCGATCCGGTCGTGCGGAAACACGTGAACGATCTCATATCCGTACTCCGAAACCGCCGGCGGGGAACCCGGTCCACAGGCGCATGCCGCGAGCGCCAAAGCCACAATCAGAACGCGCATACCCTAAAGTAACGCGCCGCTCCGGCCGATCCTTTGTCTTGGAGGAGAAAAGACCCGATGATTTCCATACGGTCCTCTATGACCGAAATCGAACGTTGCCACCAGTTGCGGGCTGCTGTGCTCGATTCCTACTTGCTCGCGATCAAGAATATTGCCAATTACGCGGTGGAACTGGACCAGGAGATCACCGCTCCTCACCGCAAATACCTAAAGCAGCTTGCAGATGAGATCGCCACCGACAAGCCCGAATCGCTGACCGCAAGCAGCGCTTCCCTGCGCGGCCTCCTGCGCGATTACCGGGACAAAGCGGCGGAATATCTCTGCCGCCTCCGCGACGAACTCTCCGGCACTGCGCGCGCCCTGGAAGAGATCCTCGATGCACTGTCCCAATCCGACAGCGATCACGAAACCACGTTGCGCTCCGCGGTCCTTAAGCTGCGCGAAGCTGCCGTTCAGCCATCGGGCGCCGCCATCGCGCCCCTCGTGCAAGCCGCCACCAACAGCATCGACCAGAGCATCGAACAGATGCGCAAGCAGCATCAGTTGACGATTTCGCAGTTCATGGTGGAGATCCGCATGCTCCACAAGCGCATCGATTCGCTGGAAGCGGCGGCGGCTACCGACGAGTTCACCCGCTTCAGCAGCCATCAGGAAACGGTCGAGCGAATCCGAAGCACGCCGCCCGGAACTTATTCGCTCTTACTGATTGGCGCGCGTGGTTTGCGTCGCGCCGAAGTTCAGTTCGGGGACGAAGTGGGGAGCGAACTCGCCGGCGCTTTCGCCAAGCGTTTACGCAACAGTCTGCCGGCCACCTGCTCGTTCGGCCGCTGGGGAGCGGAAGAGTTCGTGGTCATGTTGACTATGACGAAATCCGAGGCAATGGCCTCCGGCAAAT
>JAOAPT010000778.1 GCA_025463045.1 Candidatus Solibacter sp. | reverse complement strand
CATCACGGCGAGCGCTGTTGACGGGCGCTTCACCGGATCGGGTTCGAGGCAGCGGCGAATGACTTTCTCAACGGTGGGATCGATATCGGCGGCGACGCTCGTCATGCTGGTGAGGTGGGCCGATTCCTGCATGTCGATCAACTGCTGCACGTTCTTGGCATCGAACGGCTTCCTGCCGGTGAAGATCTCGTAGAGCACGAGTCCGAGCGAGTAGAGATCGCTCTTGCTGGTCACGCCCGCGCCCTTCAATTGTTCGGGCGACATGTAGGCCGGCGTACCGTTGCGCGCCTCGGCCCCGGAAAGCTGATCGGCGATTGCGGCCAGTCCGAAATCCATGATGACGACTTCGCCGCGCCGGTTCATCATGATGTTCTGCGGCTTGAGGTCGCGATGAATCACGCCGCGATCGTGCGCCGCAGCGAGGCCCGCGCAGAGTTTGCGAGCGGTCTCGACGGCCTTATCGCCGGGCAGCCGGCCGATGCGCATGAGGAGCGACGCGAGATCCTCGCCATCCACATACTCCATCGAAATGAAGGGCATGCCCTCGACTTCGCCGATGTCGTACACGCGGCAGACGTTGGGGTGCGAAACGAGGCGGGCGACGCGCACTTCCCCGTGGAAGCGCTCGAGGAGCCGTTGATTGCGCGATGCTTCCTCGGGAAGGAATTTGAGTGCGACGGATTGGCCGAGCGTGAGATCGGTGGCGCGGTACACCTCGCCCATGCCGCCGCGGCCGAGGAGCCCGATGATGCGGTATCTTCCGCCGAGCAGGGTGCCAGGAATAAAACGCCCTTCGTCTTCGGCCCCCGCCGCGGTGACGCGCGAGATTTCCGCACCGGTAGCATCCATCAGGCCGCTCGTCGCGACCGTTTCGGCGACCGAGGGATCGAGCTTCCCATCCATAGCTCTTGATTCTAGCGCGCGCGTAGACCCGTGAGTTCTTCCGCACAATCGCTCCAGAAACGTTACACGCAAGGAATCGGGAACGAAGTATGTTTGATTTGGAGTGTGGAATGCGCTTACTAAGTCTATTTTCGCTGACAGTAATCTATCTCACGAGCAGCGGGATCGCGAGTGCGGCCTCTGTAGGACTCGTGCAGACGAATTTAGCTTCGGATCAACCCGGTGTTGCGAACTTCACGGATCCGACATTGATCAATGCGTGGGGACTCATCTCCAGCGGAGCTTCTCCGTTCTGGCTCGGCGTAAACGGCTCGGGCATATCGGAGCTCTACACCGGCGCGGGCGTTAAGCAAGGACTCGTAGTGGGCATCCCCGGGGACGGCTCGGTTACGGGAGTGGCATTTTCGGGCGTCGCCAATTCGTTCAACGGAAACCTTTTCCTCTTCGCGTCGGAGGATGGCACGGTTTCGGGATGGCGCGGCGCACTTGGCACGAACGCCGAGACATTAGTGCTGAGCAGCGTCAGCAACGTCTATAAAGGATTGTCCGACGCGCTGATCGGGGGCAATGAATACGCGTATCTCGCCAATTTCCGAAGTGGGGCGGTCGACGTACTGAAGGGCAATGCAGCGGCGCCGAATCTGACCGGGACGTTCACCGATCCCAACCTGCCATCTGGTTACGCACCTTTCAATGTGATGAACCTGGGCGGGCTGCTGTATGTGAGTTATGCGCTGCAGGATGGCGCGAAACACGACGATGTGGCCGCGCCCGGCAACGGCGTTCTGGACGTGTTCGACTTGCAGGGGAATTTCGTGCGGCGCCTGGTAAGTCAGGGCGGCGTGCTGAATTCGCCTTGGGGACTCGCCCTCGCGCCCGTCGGATTTGGCGATGTGGGCGGCGATCTGCTGGTAGGTAACTTCGGCGACGGTACGATCAACGCTTTCAATCCCACTAGCGGCGCCCTGGTGCAGACACTGAAAAACGTGAATGGGAGTACGCTTTCGATCGATGGATTGTGGGCGCTGCAGTTCGGCAACGGCGGACAGGCAGGGAGCGCGAACACGCTCTTCTTCACCGCGGGTCCCGAAGGTGAGACGCACGGATTATTCGGCCAACTGGTGGCGGCGCCGGAGCCGGGCACGTGGGCGCTCGCGGCGGGTGCGCTTGCGCTGTTTTTGAAGAGGCGGAGATAGGCGAGTCGCGATAATTCGTTGAAGAACGCACTCCAACGGTTACGGAGCGGTGGTCACGCGACCACCGCTCCCTCACGGTCGCGGCTCGGATTAGTTCTCACCAATCGCGCTCGACACCGCGATGTTTGCGCGCCGGAGGAGCCGCCGCAGGCTGCCGCGCCGTCATATCCTGCAGAAGCTTGTCCGCATCGGCTTCCGGCGGCAACACATTCGTAGGTGCCGCCCCCGGCATGCGATTCCGCCACTCGCGCAGCCGGCGCTCGGTCACCTGCCGATTGAACTCCGCGTCGAATAGCGTGGGGTCGAGTTTCTCCGCCTCCTTATACGCGTCCAGCGCCGCCTGATAGTGCTTGATCCTATCCATGCGGGACTCCTCCGCATAGCGGAACAGCGCATTCCCCTGCCCCAGCCGGCACTTCGCTTTCATCTGTGGATCCCGCGCTTCCTTCACCGCCATTTCAAACGACCCGGCAGACTCCATGTAAGCCCGATACTCGTACAGCGTCTTCCCCAGATTGAAGCGAATCTCGGGAACGCCGGGCGACCACATCGCCGCCTCGGAAAAATATCGCACCGCGTCGGGATATCGCTTCTCCTCCAGCGCCTTCACGCCTTTCCCGAACCACTCATCGACGCGCTGCGCGAAGCTCGATACCGGCATCGCGAGCACCGCCAGCGCCAGCACCGCCGCCTGCAACAACCTGCGCTCCGGCACGCGCGCATCCATCGCCAGCAACAGGATCGCCACCGCGAGGCACGCCATCCACAGCGTGTCTCCTCCATCGCGCGGCCCTTTCGCCGGACGCTGCGCCGCCAGCAGACGTCGATAGACGCCCTCCGCGTCGATCGGCCCTGTCCCCGCGGACATGTACTCGCCGATCGTGCGTAGCGTGCCCTCCTCCAGCCGCGTGTTCACCGGCCGGCCTTGATACACCACGGGCGTGCGATTCGCCATGCTCTCGGGCACCAGCGCGCCGCGCACCGGATCGCCGATGCCGAGCGTGATCACCCGGATGCCGCGCTGGGCTGCCTCGCGCGCGGCGGCGTCGGGCGCGCTCTCCTGATCGCCTCCGTCCGTGACCACCACCATCGTCTTGACGTCGCGCTCGACATCGTCGAACACATACGCCGACGCGAAGCGAATTGCGTCGCCGAGTTTCGTCCCGCCGCGCACGACCGTATCGGGGCCGGTCTCCTTCACCATCTGATCGAAGAACGCGTGATCGAAAGTCAGCGGGCATTGCACCGCCTGCGTTCCCGCGAAGGCCACCAGCGCGACGCGCTGTCCATTGGCGCGCGATCCCAATTGCCGGATCCAATCGCGTGCGCGATACAGCCGCAGAGTCCCCACGTCATCGGCCAGCATACTGCGCGAGACGTCGAGCAGGAACACCAGATCGCCGGTCGGTTTGCCCGGCGGCGGCGCGGTGATTCCTTCCGTCGCGGGACGCGCCAGCGCGAACACGAGCGCGACGCACGCCGCGAATTGCAGTCCGCGTTTCCAGGGATTGCCCGCCGCGGCGCCCGGTCCCCTGCCCCACTCCGCCAGCGCCGATCTGCGCCGCCGGTCGCCATGCCGCCACACCGCGGCGAGCAGCGGCAAGGCGAGCAGAAGCGCGAACGCCGCGGGATTGGCGAAATGCAACGCCCTCACGGAATCCTCCGCAGCCACGTCTGGGTCAGCACGATCTCCGCCACCAGCAGGCTCAGCCCCGCCGTCGTCAGGGCGTAGATCCACTGCCACCCGGCGCTGTAGCGCGGCTGTCTCCGTTCGCTGCGCTCCAGCCCGTCGATCTCCCGATACACGGTCTGCAGGCTGTATCCATCCGTCACCAGGCGCGCGAGGCCGCCCGTCTGTTGCGCCAGCGAATCCAGCGCCTCCATCGCGGGATCGGCGCCGCGCATCGCAACCTGCCGCGAGGGGCGAATCGCGATCGCGTAAATACGCACGCCCCATTGCTGCGCGAGCACCCCGGCACGCTCCACGGAAATCTTGCTGGAGTTATCGTCGCCATCGGTCAGCAGCACGATCGCCTTGCTGCGGAAGCTCTCCCCCGCCGTGGTCTCCGCCTGATGGAAGCGTGCCGCCGCCATCGCAACGGCGTCGCCGATCGACGTGCCCTCGGTATTCGATCCCAGGCCTATGTGCTCCAGCACCGGACCCATCGCGCGATCGGGCAGCATTAGAGGTCGCAGCGTGACGGGGAATTCCGCGAAGGCGATGACCCCGATCGTGTCCTCCATACGGCCCTTCAGGTCGGCACCGTTGCCGAGCACGAAGTCCCTCGAAAGTTGCCGCACCACATCCATGCGCGAGCGCAGGCGGCCTTCGAACAGCATGTCGGTTTCGTTCATGCTGCCCGAACAATCCACCACCAGTTGAATGCCGATCGTCTTCGAAATCTCGGGAACGTGCCGCCCGTTCCATCGCGGACCGGCCAGCGCGCAGATCAGCAGCGCGAGCGCCGCCATGCGAAGCGCGGCCGGCAGTCGCACCCATCGCTGCCGGGCGGAGCGCGGAAGCACGGCCGGGTCCACCGCGCCCGTAATTCGCAATGCCGGCGCCCTGCCGCGGCGTCCGAGCCTGCCGAGGAACGGGAGCGCGAGCAATGCCAGCAATACGGCGGGCCACTCAAACTGCGGCATCGCCCCATCCTTCCCACGGGCTCGCGAGCCGCGGTGCGGCCGCCACTTGGATGGCGAGCGCGTCGAGTATCACCCTGCCGCGCCGCGCTGTGTCCGACGGATCCCAATCGGCATCGAAGGCCGGTGCGAACTTGGCGCGATCGCATTCCGCCAGCAACTCTTCGAGCCGCTCGCGCCACTCCGCGCTCATGTGTCCGTTCGTCTGAAAGGCGCGCACGATCTCGCGCGACGTCAGGCGCGACGAAGGCAGCCCGACCCTCGCCTCCATATACCGCAGCAGAATGTCGGCGAGTTCCGCGTGGAACGCGCGAGAGTCGGGTGCCGGGTGCGCCGCCAGTTCCGCCAGCCGCCGTCGCGCGCGCAGCTCCATGGTCTCCGCGGGCTTCGGCCGCAGCTTCCGCCGTACGAAGAACACCACGAGCACGATCAACACCGCCACCGCTAGTCCGGTCAGTGTTTCCGCATACGGAAACCCATCGACGGGCCATTGTTCCGTCGCGAGTGCGTCGCGTATATCGTCGCGCGCGGACGAAGGTGGAACTAGCGGTGTGCCGGCTTGCACGTCAATCCCTCTTCCCGTGCAGCCGCAGAAACGTGAGCAGGCGGCGCACGTAATCGCTGCCCGCCTCGATCTGCAGATGATCGATGCCGGCCGCGCGCAGACTCGCGCGCAGTGCCTTGGCGCGCTCGTTCGCCGCCGCCTGCCACGCGCGACGCACCGCGATGTCACCGGTGTCAAGCAGACGGCGCTCCCCCGTTTCGGCGTCCTCGCATTCCATCAGACCGCAATCGGGCAGTGCATTCTCGCGCGCGTCGTACAGCGAAATCGCGATCACATCGTGTCGCCGCGCCACGATGCGCAACTGCCGTTCGAAGCCGCGATCCTGAAAATCGCTGAGCACGAAGACCAGGCTGCGCCGCCGCCGCACCTTCGTCAGAAACTCCAGCGCGCGCGTCAGATTCGTGCCGCCCTCGCGCGGCTCGAAAGCCAGCACCTCGCGAATCAGCCGGAGCACGTGCGTCTCGCCGCTCGCCGGGGGCACGTACAGTTCGATCCGGTCGGTGAAGAGAATCAGCCCCGCCTCGTCCTGGTTGTACGCCGCCGCGAACGCGAGCGTCGCGAGAATCTCCGCCGCCACATCGAGCTTGAACGCGCCCGGAGCGCCGAAGACCTGCGAGCGCGAGGCGTCGAGCAGCAGCATCACGGTCTGATCGCGCTCCTCCGCGAAGCGCTTGATGTAGGGCCGCCCGACGCGCGCCGTGACGTTCCAATCGATCGCGCGCGTGTCGTCGCCCGGCACGTATTCACGCACCTCCTGAAATTCGATGCCTTGCCCTTTGAACGCGCTGTGATATGCACCGGACACGAGATCGCCCACCGTGCGCCGCGCGCGCAGTTCCACGGAACGGACCCGGTGCGCCAGTTCCGCCGCCGTCATGGGACCTCCACCGCGCCGAGCACCTGCGCGATCACCTGCTCGCTCGTGACGCCTTCCGCATCGGCCTCGTAACTGACCAGCACGCGGTGCCGCAGCACATCGAGCGCGACATCTTTCACGTCCTGCGGCGTGACGTATTCGCGTCCGCCGAGCAGCGCTTCGCACTTCGCCGCCAGCGCCAGGAAAATCGACGCGCGCGGCGACGCGCCGAAGCGGATCAGAGGCTCGATCTTCAATCCGTATCGCGCCGGGTGCCGCGTCGCGTCCACCACGCTGACGATGTAATCGCGCAGTTGCGGCTCCAGGTGAATAGCGTCGAGATCGGCGCGGCTCTGCAGGATGTCCGGCGGAGACGCCACCACGCGCACCGCCAGCCTCGGCTCGGCGCGCACCATGCGGTCGAGAATCATGCGCTCTTCTTCGATGGCGGGATAATCCAGCACCAGTTTGAAGAGGAAGCGATCGAGCTGCGCTTCGGGCAAGCGGTACGTGCCCTCCTGCTCGATCGGGTTCTGCGTCGCCAGCACGAGGAAGGGCGAGGGCAGCGGAAAGCCCGTGTCGCCGATCGTGACCTGCTGCTCCTGCATCGCCTCCAGCAGCGCGCTCTGCACCTTCGCCGGCGCGCGATTCACTTCGTCGGCGAGCACGATGTTGGCGAACACCGGCCCCTTGCGCGGCGTGAACTGCCCGGTGCGAGCGTCGTAGATCAGCGTGCCCGTGATATCTGAGGGCAGCAGATCGGGCGTGAACTGAATGCGGTGAAACGACGCGTCGAAGCAGCGCGCCAGCGTCAGAATCGAAAGCGTTTTCCCCAATCCCGGTACGCCTTCGATCAGCACGTGATTGCCCGTGATCAACGCCGCCAGCAGGCGCTCCAGCAGTGCGCACTGTCCGACGATCACCGCGCCAAACTGCTCGCGAACCGCTTCCACCCATTCCAACGCCATGTGATTTACTGTACCAACGGATTCCGCTTGACATCGCTGCTATTACGGCATACGTTATTACGGTAGACGTAATAGCATGAAAGCCTAGCATGAGAGCCTGGATCCGCCTGGCGGCGCAACTCTACCCGCGACCTTGGCGCGAACGCTACGGTCCGGAGTTCGACGCCCTGCTCGACGACACTGCCGCCGGCCCGCGCGAGTTCGTGGATGTGATCACCAGTGCGTTCACAATGCAATTGTTCAAAGGGGATTACTGGAAGTTCGCCGCGGGGATGGCGCTGGCAGGAGTGCTCGTCGCCGCCGCGATTTCGTTCGCCCTGCCGTCGCGCTACGTCTCGACCGCGACCGTGCCCATCCGCAACACCGAACTGGTCGAGCGGGAGGTGCAAGCCGCCCTCAGCCGCGCCAGTCTCGCGGAAATCATTCAACGGCCATCGCTCGATCTCTACCGCGGTGAACGCGCACGCATCCCGATGGAAGACGTCATCCACGAGATGCGCAATCGCGATATCCAGGTGCGGCAATCCGGCGCCGAGTTGCGCATCTCGTACGCGTCTCCCGACCCGCGGAAGGCGCAGGCCGTCACGAGTGCCCTGGCCACCCGCTTCGCGTCGATCTGGCCTGATGCCCCACCAACATCCGACTTGGCGTTCGAAGTTCCCGAACCCGCCAGCCTTCCCGTGAAACCCGTGGCGCCCAACCGCCTGGCCTTTCTGTCCGCCGGACTGGGCGCGGGCGTAGTCGTCGGTCTCCTCGCTGCCGCGAGTATTCGCCATCCGAAATCGGTCCGTCGGTTGGCCGGCTTCGCCATTGCCGGTTGCGCCGGCGGCGTTGTCGTCTCCTTCCTGCTGCGCCCGCGATGTACACGTCCACCGCCGTGATGCGCTTCTGCCTGCCGCTCATGCCCGAGAACGGGACCGCAGCGTTCCCGCCGCCGGGCCAACGCCTCCAACTCATTCAACAGCACATTCGGGACGAGACAATCTCGCGAACCTCATCCAGACTCCCTACCTGAACCTCTACCCGGATCGGCGCGCTCAGGAACCCCTGGAAGACATCGTGGCCTTGATGCGCAAGAATGTCACGATTCAGACCGTCGGCACTTCGACCTTTCAGATATCCTTTTCATATCCCGAAGCCGTCAAAGCGCAAGCAGTCGTCCGTGAGTTCGTTTCCCAATTCACGACAGAAAATATCAGGACTCCCGTCCGTCTCACCCAACACGGGAACGTCGGATCGTACCTCGAAGTCCTCGACCCCGCGAGTCTTCCGCAAGCGCCCGCGTCGCCCAATCGCGCCGCCGTCGCCGCTGTGGGCGTGGCCTTCGGCCTGATGCTCGGCGCCCTCACACTCCGCCTTC
>JAOAPT010000542.1 GCA_025463045.1 Candidatus Solibacter sp. | reverse complement strand
TTGTCCGCGGCACATAAAGAAGGTGTGCCTGCGGATCGACGGTAAGATAATCCCAACTGCCTTGCCCGCCGATCTGAAAAGTCTTCACCACCTCCCATTCCGTCTGAGCCGCCGCCGCGTGCCCGACCCCCCACAACATCGAGAACGCCAATAACGTCATACGCATCATGACTTCTCCTCTTGATCAATCATTTTGATCAATCATTTTGATCATTCAGAATTTCGCCAGCAGAGCGGGAAGACTCGCCACACTCGGCAGGATGTGGGTGTGCGGCTCGCGACGGAGCTTCTCAGCCGTCGACGCTCCGGTGAGCACGCCCACCACACCGCGCAGGCCGGCGTTCGTTCCGGCTTGCAGATCGAGCGGTGTGTCGCCGACGGCAACCGCCTCCGCCACGCTATCGACCCGTGCCGCCTCCATCGCATGGAAGAGCATGAATGGCGAAGGCCGCCCCAGCGCGACATCGTCGCTACAAATGGTGGCGGCGAAGTATTTCTTCCAGCCCAAACGGCCGAAGATCGACTCCGTGATCGCGCGGTCGAAACCCGTGGTGGTGGCGACCAGGTAACCTTTATCACGCAGTTCGCGGATCGCATCTTCGGCGCCCGCGATCGGCGGAACGGACTGGTAGGCCGCAATCAGTTCCGCCGTAAATTCGTCATATACCGTGGAGGTCAGTTTGTCGCGGTCGGCATTCGCCGGTAGAGTTTGATGCTCCACGAAGTGTCGAATCATCTCGCGTTTGGATGCCCCGCGCAACCGGCTGATCTCTTCCGGAGTGGAATCGATGCCGTGATTTGAAAGCGATCGGCGCAGCGCTTCGGGAACATTCCCGCGGTCCTCGATGAGCGTGCCTCCGATATCGAGAATCACCAGCCGGATTCGCGGAGCCGGGTTGTGCCGCGCGCCGAACGCAGCCGGCGGCACCGACGCGGCTGCCATGACACCCTGGAGCGATTGTCGGCGTGAGATTTTCACGGTGCTTCCATACTACTGCGTCAATGCCGTGAAATGGGGCCGTGAAATGGGGCCGCGAAATGGGCGGAACAAATTTCCTCCCCGTTCGTATACTATTGTTGTATCCCATATAAGGGACCGATGAATATGACGACTCCTCCGGATCAGGACTGGAAAAAGGGCAGCGCCGAGCTGCTCGTCCTCTCCCTGCTCGAAGACCAGCCCCGCCACGGGTACGACATCTCCAAGTTGATTCAGCTCCGCTCCGGCGGTGCCTTGAGCTTTCACGTAACCTCGCTCTACCCGCTGCTCCATCGCCTCGAAAAAGAAGGTTGGGTCGCTGGCCGCTGGGTCGAGAAGGCCGAGCAGCGCCGCCGCCGCTACTACTCGCTCACTCCGGCGGGACGCAAGGCGCTTCGCTCCAAGCAGAAAAGCTGGAAGGATTTCGTCGCCATCATCACACGAGTCACAGGAATCGAACATGCCTGATTGGAAAACCATCGTTCGTCAACGGCTGGCGCCCTTGCGACTGCAAGCGTCCGAGGAGGCCGGCCTGACCGAGGAACTCGCTCAACACCTGGAAGATCGCTACCGCGAACTTCTCGCCGGAGGGGCCACCGATTCGGCGGCGCGCCGCGACTCCATCGCCGAACTCGACGACCTGCATCCCCTGCGCGACACCCGTCGTATGCCGAAGCACGATGCCGTGCCCGCCGGTGACGACCGTCCCGGCAGCCTGCTCGCGGATCTCGCGCGTGACCTTCGGTACGCACTCCGCACCATGCGCAAGAGCCCAGGCTTCGTTCTCGTCGTGGTGCTCACGCTCGCCTTCGGGATTGGCGCGAACACCACCGTGTTCACCATCATCAACACCTTGATCCTCAATCCGCTGCCAGTTCCGCACGCGTCTGAACTGGCCGTCCTCGGACTCGCGCCCGCGGGAACGCAAGCCAAACCCGCTCCGCCCCTGCCGCTCTCTTACCTCGATCTGCGCGAGTATCAAAACAAAAATCAGGTCTTCCGTGTTTTTGCCGGATACACCTCGCCGCGCGTCGTCACCTTCCAGGCGCACGGCGGATCGCAGCGCATGTTCGCCGAGTTCGCTACCGCCGATTACTTTCCGGCCCTCGAACTTCGCCCCGCGCTGGGACGCTTCTTCGCTCCCGCCGAAGATGCCGCGGGCAGCGAGCACCCGGTCGCCGTCCTCAACTACGGCACGTGGCAGAGCCGCTTCGGCGGCGCGCCCGATATCCTCGGCCGCAGCGTCGTCATCAACAACCTTCCGCTCACGGTGATCGGCGTCGCGCCGCCCACGTTCATCGGTATCAACGCGATCATGGGACCCGACCTGTGGATCCCCGCGCCGATGGCGGAGCGCCTGCTGCCCAACGAAATGGCCGGCGTCCTCACCGATCGCACGAAGACTGCTTTCCAAGGCGTCGGCAGACTCAAGCCTGCCGTCACTCGCACGCAGGCGCAGGCCAATCTCGCCACCATCGCCGCCGATCTGGCGCGCGAATATCCGGCCGCCGATGAAGGCCGCACGGCCACCGTCCGGCCGATTCGCGACGCCCTGTTCGGCAGCGCGAGTGGCGGCGCCGCGCCTATCATTTTCGGCGGCGCCGTCCTGCTCGCAGTCGTCGGGATCGTGCTGCTGATCGCGTGTTCGAACGTCGCCAACCTGCTGATGGCCCGCTCCGCGGTTCGCGCGCAGGAGATCGCTGTGCGTCTCGCGATCGGCGCGAGCCGTCCTCGCCTGGTGCGGCAGCTGCTCACCGAGAGCGTGCTGCTCGGCTGCCTCGGCGGATTGCTCGGACTCGGCCTCGGCTACGCCGGTCTGCGCGTGCTGTTCGGCGCGCTGCCGAACGCCGCGAACTTCGCCACGCCGAAGCTCGATGAAACCGTGCTGCTCTTCGCCCTTGTCATCTCACTCGCCACCGGATTTATTTTCGGCGCCATCCCCGCGTTCCAGGCATCGCGGGCCGGTGTCGCCGAGGTGCTGAAGGAAGGCGCGCGCACCGCCGGACGCAGCCGCAAACGCATCAGCCTGGCCAACGCTCTGCTCGTCGGGCAGGTGGCCTTCTCGTTCCTGCTGCTGGTCACCGCCGCGCTTTTCCTGCGCAGCATCAAGCACGCTTATGAGCTCGACCCGGGATTTCAGACTGCGCATCTCGCCACCTTCATGACCAATCCGGGACAGGCCGGATACGGCAAGCCGCAGACCAAAACCTTCTACCAGACCGCGCGTGAACGTGTCGCGCGAATTCCCGGGGTTGAGTCGGTCTCGTGGTCCTCGAACCTGCCTTTGTGGGCGCGGCCCGTCAACGGAATCGAAGTCGAAGGACGCGTCCAGCGTTCGCGCGTCGACCGGCTCGCCGCCATCCTCACCACCGTCGACCTCGATTATTTCGAGACTGCCGGCGTGGCGATCGAGCAGGGCAGGGCATTCACCGCCGGAGATCGCGACACGGCGCTGCCCGCCGCCATCGTCAATCAGAAACTCGCCGCCGATTTCTTCCCCGGCGAGAACCCGCTCGGTCGCCGCATCCAATTGCCCGGCGAGAAATCCTCGCGCCAGATCGTCGGCGTCGCGAAGAACGCCAACTACACCGCGTGGGCCGAGCCGCCCCAACTCTGCGTGTATCTGCCGCTCGAACAAAAGCCATCGGATGCGATGACGCTCTTCATTCGCACCAAGGGCGATCCGCGCCCGTACCTTGTCCCCGTGCAGCGCGAGGTGCTCGCCGCCGGACCGCAGATCCTGGTCAGCGACATGCGCACCGGTCGCGAAATCGTCGAAGGCGGACTCTTCCAGGCGCGCATGGGCGTCTCGCTGCTCGGCGTCTTCGGCCTGCTTGCGCTCGTGCTCGCCAGCGTTGGACTCTACGGCATCATGGCCTACGGCGTGAATCAGCGGCGGCGCGAGATCGGCCTGCGAATGGCGCTCGGCGCTGCACAGTCCTCCGTGCTACGCCTGGTTCTGCGGCAGGGGATGACGCTCGTGCTGACCGGCGTCGCCATCGGGTTCGCCGCGTCGCTGTTCGTCGAGCGGCTGCTCAGCCGGATGCTGTTCGGCGTCAGCGCCAACGATCCCGCGAGTGTGGTGGTCGCCGCGCTCGTGCTGCTCACGGTCGGCTTCGTCGCCTGCTACCTTCCGGCTCGCTGGGCCAGCCGCGTCGATCCGCTGGTGGCGCTCCGCGAAGGCTGATCGATCAAATCTGCCGCAATGTAATGCTCGGGTCGGTGGACGCCGCACGACGGGCCGGGAATGCGGCAGCCGCCATCGCGATCGCGACGAACAGCAGCGGGACACCGAGCAGCAACACGCCATCCAGCGACGGCGCACGATAGAGGAACGGCCGAAGCGTCGGGCGCGCGAGAAACGCGAGTGGCACGCCGATCGCAATGCCCGCCAGCGCGTGACGGAGTGCGAAGCTGACCACGCCGCGGACCACCGCCGGGCGATCCGCGCCGAGTGCCATGCGTATCCCGATCTCGCGTGTTCTTCGTGCGACCGTGAACGCCACGATCGCATACAGTCCGGCGCAGGCGAGCCCCAATGCCAACACGCTGAAGAAGCCCATCAGGGTCGCGGCCGCGCGTTCGCGCCAGAGGCCGGCGCCAATCTGTTCCTGCAAGGTCGTTATTCCCGCGACCGGGAGTGCGGGATCCATTTGCCCGATCGCCTGCCGGAGCGTAGTGCGAAACTGGCCGGGCGCTCCATCCACCGCGACCATCACCCGCGCAATCGAATCGTACCCTTGCAGGACGCTCGTGTACACGATGTACGGCGGCGCATCGAGAATGCTGCGGTAGCGCGAATCGGCTGCGACACCGATCACCTGGACCGGCGGTGGAAGCGGCTCGCGATCGATCGGGATCACAATCCGACGGCCGATGGGATCGGCGCCGGGCCAGAGGTGGTCGGCCAGTGACTTGCTGAGGATGGCCACCGGCGCACGTCCCGCCGTGTCGGTGCGCGCGAAATCGCGGCCGGCAAGCAGCGGAATTCCGAGCGTGCGGAAATACTGCGGGGTGACGCGGTTCTGGTCCACCGTCAGACGCCCCTTCGCATCGCCTTCGCCGAAGACCGCGACGCGATCGCTCCAATCCACCGCGGGACTGCTCTTCGCGGTGCTTGCGGCACGAACGCCGGGATAACGGGAAAGCCGCTCGGTGAGTTCCAGCAGGAATCGCGTGCCGCGCTCCGGCGAGTAGCCGAGCACCGAGAGATCGAGCGTGGCGACGACGACCGGCTGGGGCCGGTACCCGGGATCGATTGCGAGAATTCGCTGCATGCTGTGAAGCACCGAACCGCCGCCGGCGGTCAGCGCCACGGACAGCGTGATCTGAGCTACCACCCACGCGGATTGCAAAAGGCTGCGCGCGCCGCCCGCTTGTGCGGAACCGTTGCGGATCCCCGCCGCGGGATCGGTTCGCATAGCGAACCACGCAGGCGGAAGGCCGAACAGGACCACGCACAGCACGGAGACGCCGGCCGTGAACGCGAGCACGTTCCAATTCACAACGCTGAAATCGCTTCGCGTGAGATCCTCCCAGCGGCACGCTCTTCGCAGAGCAGCCACCATCCATGGCGCGAGCAAAACTCCGAGCGCGGCGCTGGCGAGCGCGAGGATCGTGCTCTCCAGAAGAAGCATGCGAACGAGGGCGGAGCGCCCCGCTCCCAGTGCCAGCCGAAGCGCCATTTCGGGGACACGCGCCGTGGCGCGCGCCAGCAGTAGGACCGCCACGTTGCCGCAGGTAATCAAAAGCACTACGGAGACAGCGAGCAGCAGCATGCCTAAGAGGGAGCGGAGCGATGCCGCCTGTTCGGCCGTCAGATCCGCGCGCGGCTCGACGCGAAACTCACGGCCCTGATTCGTGTCGGAATACCGCGACTCCAGATCGCGCGCGATGCCGTTGATCTCCGCTTGAGCGGCGGTCGCGGTAACGCCGGGCTTCAGGCGCGCGAAGAAGGTCAGCCATCCGGCGCGGCGATTCGTCAGCCAGTTGTAATCGGGTTGGCGGGTCATGAAGTGACGCACCATCGCCATCGGCACCCACACCGCATTCGACTGCCCGAACTCGATCCCCGAAAAGGATTCCGCGACACCGATCACCGTGAACGGATATCCGTTGAGAGCCACGCTTCTGCCCACCACCGCGGGATCGCCGGCAAATTGTTTCTGCCAAAACAATTCGCTGATCACGGCGACCGGGTGCGCGTCGGAGACGTGGTCGTCGTCGGGTGTCAGCAGTCGGCCGGCCGCCGGACGGACGCCCAAGACGGTGAAGTAGTTGCCGGTGACGATCGCCGCGGAGATCAATTGGGCTGGCTCACCGGAGAGTCGAACGGCTCCGCTGCGATGGGCGGCGACTCCTGCGAGCGTGGCGGCGCGATCGCGAATGTCGAGGTAGTCAGGGTAGCTTCC
>JAOAPT010000747.1 GCA_025463045.1 Candidatus Solibacter sp. | reverse complement strand
TGTAGGGCAAAGGTAGACAATGCTCACTCTATACCAGAGGCACACGAAGTCCTGCGCTTGGACATGTGTGCGTTTCCGCGTGAATTTATGCACGCTAAAACCGCACCATTTCGCAGCAAACGCCGTGGATTCACTCGCGAGGCGCTGAGGTTGGCATCCCTGCATCGTTGAAGCCTCCCGACTAAGGTGCCGGAACCGCGTGCACGTTCCGGTGGCACAAACCTACGAGGTCGGGACCGTTCTTAGCGGCGGAGTGGTGCGGCATAGAGGGGACGCGCGATTCGCGAACGCCGCGAAATCATAACCAGGTTAGGGGGCGGGGAACTGGCTGGGTGGTAAGCTTTCGCCGAGCAGGTCGGCGGGGCTGAAGGCACGTTTGGCGATCCCGAAATGAGCGTGGCAAGGTGTCCGCGCCACCCCGTGATGCAACTCGTGGGCGATGACACGGGCGAGCGCCCGGCCATAGAGAAAGTCGCGTTGCGCACCGGGTTGCTTCATGAGCGCCGGTTGAAGCAGGCGGGTAAGTGCGGCGCATTCGACGGCGCTGAAGGGAAGCACTCGGCCGTCGGTGATCGCGGTGGTTGCGAGGCTTTTGCTCCGCGGTGCGGTGTCGCTGGCGGGAGGGAAGCCGGCGGGCATGGCGCAACTGCCGTTGAGTTCCACGATTACCAGGGTTTCGCCATCGGCGTTATCGCGATCGTGGAGATCACGTAATACGAGGCGATAACCGGCCTGATGCATGAGGGAAGTAAGTTCTTGCCGCATGTACTTCAGAGTTGCGGCGGATTGGCCGTTCCCCGTCCCAAGGTAGACCACAAGCTCGGGATCCAAAGATCCGCTGTACTGGGCCCGGGCCGGAGACAAGCCGGCGAAAATAAGGCAGAACACTGCCAGGTGACGCGCAAACATGGCGCTGACTCACCTAGCAGTTTATACCAAGCGAACCGCCGGCGGATTTACTGCTCGCGTCCCGTTGTCAGAGTTGCTTCAGATCGATGCGCCAGAGGTTCTGTTCCCGCAGGTTCGAGAGCCAGAGGGAACCGTGGCCGACGCGCACCGAATCGCCGCCTGGGCCGGTCCACTGTTTCACCACCTGATTGCTGGCCGGATCGATCTTCGAGAGCGGAATCTGGAAGACGGTCGCCCAGACAAAACCGTCGCCAAAGGCCAACTCTCCGCCGGTGCCCGGCAGTCCGACCTCAATGTTCGTCACGAGTTTGCCGGTCTTGGCATCCACGCGCGAGACCGTGCCGTCGCCCTGATTGAGCGTCCATAGCGAGCCGGCGCCCCAAGTGAGGAATCGCGGGCCGGGGCCGACCGCGATGGTGTCGAGCACGGCGTTGGTTTTGGCATCGACGCGAGTGACGACGCTCTTCTCGGGACTACTCACCCAGATGGAGCCGCCCCCGAACACGCACGCCACGGAACCGGGAGCGACCGCGATTTCGGCAGCGACTTTGTTGGTAGCGGGATCGATGCGCGAGAGCGTCCCTTTGATATCGGTGAGCATCCAGATGGCGTCGGGACTGGTGGTCAGCCCGCCTTCGCTGTTTGCGGGACCGACGGGAAGCGTCGTGGTCACCTGATTGGTTTTCGCATCGACGCGCACCAGCGCCTTGTCGCCGCAGACCGGTACCCACACACTGCCGAATCCGGCGGCCAGGCCGGAGCATGGCCGCTTGCCCACTTCGACGGCAGCGACCACCTTTTCAGTTTTCGGATCCAGGCGGTGGATAGTGTTCTTCGGGCCGTTGGAAACCCAGACCGCATCTTCCGTCATCACCTGCCAATCGGGTGTGCCTGGAACGGGAAAGACAGCGGCGGGAGTGATGGTCGACATCTCGCGTTTCACTCCGGGCGTGCTGACACCGGGGCGCGGCGGACGCTTGGGGCGCTCTTTCTTTTCGGCGGCGGGCGGTGCGGCGGGGTCCTGGCCGAAGACGAGAAGGAGCGGCATACAGGCTCCCACGGCGGTGGCGGCGATTGTGCGTAGGTTCATAGGCGTTCCTATTCCGCGAGTGTGGCGGCGATGCGGCGCGGGTCGAGTTTCCAGAGGGTGCCGGCTTCCGGATTCGACACCCACACGAAGGTCAGGCCGACCCTCACCAGGCCGCCGCCGTCGCCGTGGAACTGCTGCATGACTTTCTCCGTGCCGGGGTCGATGCGGGTGATGGGAAATCCGGGCATGCTGACCCAGACGAAGTTTTCGCCGATAGCGAGCGAGCCGCCGGCGGCAGGGGCGCCGAGTTCGATGGTCTTGGAAACTTTATTCGTCTTAGGGTCGATGCGATCGAGCTTGCCATCCTTTGCGCACAACACCCAGACCGAAGTTTCTCCGATCGCGATAGCTTCGGGGCGGGGGGATACCTCGATCGATTTATCGACGAGGTTGGTCAGCGGATCGACGCGCAGGACGCGGTTGTCGTTGGGGCAGGCGAGCCAGAGCGCCGTTTCGCCGAAGGTGAGCGAGGTGCAGTCAGCGGGAACGCGCAGTTCGGCGACGACCTGATTCTGTTCGGGATCGATGCGAGAGAGCGTGCCATGTGAGTCCGTGAGCAGCCAGATGCTGTCCGCAGTGGCGGCGAGGGCGACGGCGGCCGTACCGATTCCGGCGGCGATCTTCGCGGTGACCTTCGAGGTTTTGGGATCGATGCGGAGCAGCGCGCCTTCGGCGCAGTCGCCGGTCCACAGGCTGTTGAATGCGCTGACGAGTCCGGCGCAGGGCTTCTGTACGCCCGCGATCGCGTCACCGAACTTCGCTTCCTTCGCTTTCGGATCGATGCGCGCCAGGGTGTGGCTCTCGGAATTCGGAACCAGCACGGAATCGGTGAACGCGAGCCATACCGGTGGGGTCGCCGTCTCGTATTCGAGTTCCGGTTTGAGGGACTCGACCGGAATCTGCACACCCGGCGTTTTGATGCCGAGCTTCGGAGCGTGCGGTTTCGTAGATCTGGGCTTTTCGGCCTGCGCCGGAACGATCGCGGCGCAAAGGGCCAGCAGCACAAGGTGACGCATGGGTACCCCTCTCGGATTGAATCAAGCGCCAACGTGGGAAGGGCGGGGCAGGGCCCAGTTAAGTTAGTCAAGTATAACTGCAAGCGGTGAAGGTCCCGTCATAGAAAAAATTGATGGGCGTTATCTGCCGCCTTGACTTGCGTTGCGGATCGATGATACAACTTACGCGACTGTCTCACCTGCCCCTGTCTGGCACAGCCCCCGTCTTGGTTGCCCGGCCCAAACCGGTCTCGCGGATCTGATGCCATTATGAGTAGTTCATTTTCCAGCCTTATCGGACGTGGGGTTGCCGTCCTTTGCACGATATTCCCGTCACTCTTTGCGCAGGGCATCCCCGCCGGCTCGCCGGACTTTTTCGAGGCGAAGATCCGGCCGGTGCTCGCCAATCAATGCTATAGCTGCCACACCGATAGCCACCTTGGGGATCTCCGGCTGGATAGCCGCGACGCGATGTTGAAGGGCGGCAAACGCGGCGCGGCACTGGTGCCCGGCGAGCCGGAGAAGAGCCTGCTGGTGAGCGCGATCCGGCAGTCCGACGCGACCCTGAAGATGCCGATGGGCGGGAAACTCAAGGACTCCGAAATTGAGGACATCGTCGCATGGGTGAAGGCGGGCGCGGTGTGGCCGAAAGCTGCTGCGCCGGCGACTTCGACATCGAGCATCGACGGGAAGTACACGATTTCGGCGGAACGGCGGAACTTCTGGTCGCTGCTGCCGTTGAAGAACGTGAAGCCGCCGGTAGCGAAAGATCCCCGGTGGAACCGCACGGCGATCGACCGTTTCGTCATCGCGCGCTTGGAGCAGGAAGGGCTGAAGCCGGTGAAGACGGCGAGCCGGCATGATTTGCTGCGGCGCGCGACCTTTGACCTGACAGGACTGCCGCCGACGCCCGAACAGATTACGGCGTTCGACAAGGACACATCGCCCGACGCCTTCGCCAAGGTGGTCGACCGGCTGCTCGCGTCGCCGAATTACGGGGAGAGGTGGGGACGGATCTGGCTCGACGTGGCGCGCTATGGCGAAGACGATTATCGAAGTCTAAATCCCAATCCGCGCGGGTATCATCCTTATCCCAACGCCTTCGCGTATCGCGACTGGGTGATTCAGTCGATGAACGACGATCTCTCGTACGACCGGTTCGTCAAGGCACAGCTCGCGGGCGATTTGTTGGACGAGAAGACGCGATACAAGACGCTGCCGGCCACGGGATTCCTCGGGCTCGGGCCCTGGTATTACGACAACGGAGCGGTGGAAGTGACGCGCGCCGACGAGCGGCACGATCGCGTCGACGTGGTGACGCGCGGCTTCCTCGGCCTTACGGTGGCGTGCGCGCGCTGCCACGATCACAAGTACGACCCCATCCCGACGACCGATTACTATTCGCTGGCGGGCGTGTTTCTGAACACCGCGTACCATGAATATCCGCGGGTTCCGAAGTCGGTGCTGGACCAGTACACCAAACTGGAAGAGGAGATCGAGAAGAAGCAAAAGGTGCTGCAGGCGATGCAGACCAACCTGAGCGGCCAGCTCTCGGAATCGCTGGCCTTCAAGACGGCGAATTATTTGGAAGCGGTGTACGAGGTCGCGGGCCAGAAGAAAGAAATCGACACGGTAGTGGAGGCTCGCAAGCTGGATTACGAGCTGCTGCAGCGCTGGATCAAGTACATGGAGAAGCCCACGGAGAAGTACAAGTTCAAAGAGCCGTGGCAGGCCATGATGAAGAAGGCGGTGCCGGCGGCGGGCGGCGGGGCTCGCGGAATGGGCGGACCGGGCGGCGGATTCGGCGGCGGCGGTGGCCGCGGCGGACGCGGCGGAGGCGGTGCCGGGAACACGGAATCGAAGAAGCTCGCGGACGAATTCCAGGCCGAGGTGATCCGCGTGATGCTCGCGCGCAAAGATCTGCAGGAGGAGAACGACGTCATCGCGGCCAAGGCGCTGGAAGGCACGAAAAAGAAGAAGCGCGCGAACAAGCCGAACGAGTTCATCACCAACGATGACTTCTGTCCTAACTGCGGGCTGCGGCTCAAGAACATGCCGGAGCCCGACAACAATCTATGGACCGAGATCTTCCAGCGGGAACTGCTGGATTCCGAGGATCCGGCAGCGATGATGGCTATGGGCGGGCGCGGCGGCAAGCCGGGCGTCCTGCTGTTCCGCGGCTGGGGCCTCGAGAGCCGGATCGGTGCCGAGCCTCAGGCGCAGATGGCGGCGATCCGCACCGATGTTGAAGAAGCGCGCAAGAAACTGGAGCCGGCGTATCCCTTCCTGCATGGCGTGCAGGATGTGGAGAAGCCCGTGAATCTCCCGGTCGCGATCCGCGGGAATCCGGAGAATTTGGGGTCGGAAGTCTCCCGCCACTTCCTCAGCATGCTTTCGCCAAGCGATCCAAAGCCTTTTACCAAGGGGAGCGGACGACTCGAGCTGGCGGACGAGATTCTGAAGCAGCCGATCGCGATGCGCGTAATAGTGAACCGAATCTGGAAGGGTCACTTCGGCACGGGACTCGTGGATACGCCGAGTAACTTCGGAGTCACCGGCGAGCGCCCGAGCAATCCCGACTTACTCGAATATCTGGCAGGCTGGTTCGCGGGCAACGGGATGTCGATGAAGAAGCTTCACCGCGAAATCATGCTGAGCTCGGTCTATCAGTTGAGCAGCGAGACGAACGAGGCTAACCTGGCGAAAGATTCCGGCAACCGGCTCTACTGGCGGTTCGACCGCAAACGGCTGGAGGCGGAGCAACTCCGCGATGCAGTGCTGCTGATCTCGGGCAATCTCGACAAATCACAAGGCGGTCCTTCGGTGGACCTGAGTCCCGCGTTTACCCGGCGCACGGTTTACGGGAAGGTGAGCCGTTACAAGCTGGACGAGTATCTGCAGTTGTTCGACTTCCCGGCGCCGAATATCAGCGCGGAGAAGCGGTTCACCACGACGGTTCCGCAGCAGCGGCTGTTCCTGATGAATAGCGACTTCATGCAGGCGGAAGCGGAGGAACTGGCGAAGCGGGTAGCGGCAGAGCCCGACAACCGATCGCGGATCAAGAAAGTATACCTGCTGGTTTACGGGCGAGATCCGAGTGAGGGAGAGATAAAGCTCGGGATCGACTACCTGCACGCGGAGCCGATGCGGGAGTACGAAGAGAAGAAGAACAAGCCGCCGGAGGGCGGACGCGGTGGACGTGGGGGCCGGGGCGGACCGCCGACGACGACGACGAGCGACGCGGCGAAGCCCGAGATGCCGCCGGCCGCGGTCGGCGGTGACGATGCGGCTGCCGGCGGCGCGGCTCCGGCGATGCAAATGGGAATGGGCATGATGGGCGGCATGGGCGGACCCGGCGGACCCGTGGGCAGACGCGGCGGAGGGCCTGCCGTTGCCGCCACGGTGAAGTACGAGCCGACGGCCTGGGGACGCTACGTCAAGATTCTGTTCAGCTCGAGCGAGTTTCTGTTTATCAACTAAGGGGTGCGCGAATGTCTCAACATAAGTCTGGAAATCCACTTACCCGCCGCGAAGCGCTGCGACGCGTCGGCAACGGCTTCGGCATGGCGGCGTTCGCCGGGATGCTGGGGCAGTCGCTGGCAAAGGCCGGTTCCGTGATCCGGCCGGATGGCACGATCGGCGTCGCGAGTATCGATCATCCCCAACGCGTGAAGCGCGTCATTTTCCTGTTCATGAACGGCGGCTGTTCGCACGTGGATAGCTTCGACCCGAAGCCGATGTTGGATAAGTATGACGGCCAGCCCTTGCCGGGCGGCACCGTGAAGACGGAGCGCCGGACGGGCGAACTGATGAAGTCGCCGTTTAAGTTCAAGAAGTACGGACAGTGCGGCATGGATATCAGCGAACTCTGGCCGCACCTGGGCGAAGTCGCGGATGACATCTGCTGGGTGCGGTCGGTGTACACGGACATCCCGAACCATGAACCTTCGTGTCTGATGATGAACACCGGCGCCAATCAGGCGGGACGGCCGTCGATGGGTGCGTGGCTGACTTACGGGCTCGGGACGGAGAACCAGAATCTCCCGGGCTACGTCGTGTTGTGTCCGGATGTGCCGACGACGGTCGGGCCGCCGCTGTGGAGCAATGGATTCCTGCCGGCGATCCACCAGGGGACCTTCATATCCAACCGGGTGCAGACCGCGGCCGATGCGGAAGGCATGGACGGCGCCGAGGCGATGCCGGACATGCCCGCGGAAGCCGTGGAGAAAGATAAGGACGGGAAAGAGAAGCCCAAGAAGGTCGTCATCGAAAGAAACTTCGATCCGAAGAAACTGGTCAGTTACGTCAATAATCCTAAGTTCTCCCTGGTGGAGCAGCAGCGCGAGATGGACCTGCTGAAGAAACTCGAAGGCATCCGCGAGACGGAGACCGGGACCGACCAGCAGGTGGAGGCGACCATCAAGTCGATGGAGATCGCGTACCGCATGCAGACCGAGGCTCCCGAAGTGTTCGACGTGCGGAAGGAGTCGCAGGCGACGCTCGACCTATACGGCCAGGGAGCGGTGGCCCGAGGCGCGCTGACGGCGGTGCGGTTGGCCGAGAAGGGCGTGCGGATGACGCAGGTCTATTACTCCAAGGGCGACCCATGGGACGCACACGGCGACATCTTCGCGCATAAGACCAACGCCAAGAATTCCGACCAGGCGTTCGCGGCGGTGATCAAAGACTTGAAGTCGCGGGGGCTATGGAAGGACACGCTTGTGGTCTGCGGTTCGGAGTTCGGCCGCACACCGGTGCGTGAAGTCGGCGGCGCCAGCGGCTCGGTGAAGCGAGGCCGCGACCACAATCCATTCGGGTTTACGATGTGGCTGGCGGGCGGCGCGGTCAAGGGCGGGACGATCTACGGCGCCACCGATGACTTCGGCTTCAAGGCAATCGAAAAGCCCGTGCACGTACACGATATTCACGCGACGATTCTCTATCTGTTCGGCATCGAGCACACCAAGCTGAGCTATCGCTACAGTGGTCGGGACTTCCGGCTGACGGACGTCTCGGGTAACGTGCTGCATGACCTGATCGCCTGATCGGGAGCATCTGTGTTTTT
>JAOAPT010000702.1 GCA_025463045.1 Candidatus Solibacter sp. | reverse complement strand
CCAGATTGAGCGCCGCGAAAGCCGAGATTGCCAAACCTAGAGCCGTTCCCGTATATACGACACCGGCCTGAAGCACGTCGCCAAAGCGCCAAAAGAAACTGTCGATGGCAGCTTTGGCTTTATACTTCGCTTCACGGCTCACCGGAAGAAACAGGGCCTGGCGTGCCGTGTTCTGGATCGAGTAATCGTTGCTGTTGTCGAGAATCTTCAGTACGCGAACGAGTCCTAAAACCGGCGCTACCAGAATTACGGAGTAGCCGACCAACGCAATGGCCGGGCCTACGAATAGCGCGCCGCTGGGACCGATCGCTTTGAAGATGCGCGACACGAAGAAACTCTGAAGCAGCAGGCCGGCCAGATTCACCCAGGCAAAGAACGATCCATAAAATTCGCCGATGAATCGTGCGCGGGCAGCGGTCATGGTTGCTTCTGGGAACGCGCGGGCGGCTTCTGCCACTACCAGCTTGCTCAACAGGAACTCGCCTGAAGTATTTACAACATTCAAGAGTACGACCAGGGCGGCAATGGACAGCAGGTAACGGTCGCTAAAGATCAACTGGAAACCGCCCTTCTTGCCTAATGGCGCTTCTGCTGTTTTTCGGGACTTCACATCTTGCCTCGCGGCGTGCCGATGATGAATCCAAGCCGTGAGCACGACGCAGATAATCAGCAGGAATGCGCCTGTCGTCATCAACCCGTACGGTCCGGCCGCGCGAATCAGCTTCTTTGCCGCCAATGCCCCGAGCCACGCGCCCAACGAACTGCCCAACCCGAGCAGCGGAAACAGCCGCTCTCCTTGACGCGGTGTGTACATGTCGTTAGCGAGTGCCCAGAGTTGCGAGATCACCAGCACGTTGAACACGCCTACCCAAAGGAAGAAGGCGATCCCTTCGTGGAAGCCCATTCTGCCGAAGCCGATGAACAGCGCGAGATTCGAGAGGAAGAACAGCATCGCTCCGGTGATCAGGCGCACGCGGCTTACCTTCGACGCAAAGGCTCCGTATGCAGGCACGATCGCGAGCAGAAGGATCGCCTGGCCCGCCGCCGAGTACGACTTCACCTCTGCGCCGCCTTCTGAAAGGATCAGCGCTTCTCGCGCCGTCTTCAGCATGTAATAGGACGCCAGCAGAAGAAACAGGTTCAGCGCGAACAGCAATGCGTCTGCGCCCTCTCCGGCGCGCACGTCTACAAAATGCGCGAGCAGCCGCTCGAGGCGGTTGCGCGGAGTGGTCGAAGGGAAACGAAGCGTGGTCAGAGATTCGAAAGCGGTCATTGCCGGGCCTCCATTTCGATGCGCTCTAGATTGAGATTGGTGTTGACGCTGGCCTTGCCGGCCAACAGATCGCGAAGCGCGTGCTCCGCATCCGCCGATCTTAGTCTCCCTTCCGCATCTGCTTCGAGCAAAGAAAGCAGTAGCTGGCGCGTATCGGGCGGCGTTGCACTTTCCAGATACTCAAAGGCGGTACTCTTGAGTTGCCCGTCATCCGTGTGGAGCGCGCGGAAGGCGATCCGCACGGCATCGCCGGGGAGCAGCAATCCCAGCAGTGTGAACAGGTGTTCGAGATTCCGGTCGGCGCGGTCGAGGAGCTGGTCGTCGAAAAACCATTGCTTTTCGTTGGAGGCCCGGCGATCGAGCAGGCGGTGATTCGCCCAGACCGACCGCTGGAGCGAGAGCTCGGAATTGACCGCGTGCCACACCCGATCCGGAGCGATCATCAGTTCCGGACGATCTTTGACCAGCAGATGGAGCGCGCGTGCGGCGTAGAAACGCACTTCGAAACGCTGGTCCTGCAAGGCTTCAAACAAACCCTCCGCCGACCGCGCCGACGGCATCGTAGCCAGCACCCTTGGCACGCGCCGCCGGATGACGAAATCGCGATTCGGGTCGAGCAATGCGTCGACGAGTATACCGGCGGTGCGGGGTCCCAAGCGTTCGAGTGCGCTGCGTGCGGCCGGCATGACGTCGTCCCAAGCCAGCAGCTCGATCAGGAGCGGAGCGAGATTCCAATCGTCGGGGCTGATTTCGTTGGCGGCGGCAATGGCGCGTTCCGCCTCGCCGGAGCGAAGATCGGTGGCGCGCCGCAGAAATGGGTCGGCCACGGCGGGGCGGGGCGGAGCGGCAGCCGTGGCGGCGTCATCCGCGAATGGAGAACGCGGGATCTCCACCGAGCGCATGAGAACCGACCGTGTGGTGGAGTCATCCACCAGTGAGGGATCGAGCTCGACCGCCCGGTCGAAGAGGCTCTTCTCGAGTGCATGAATGTATCCCCTATCGAGACGAGCGGCGAGCCACAGTGCGATTGCCGAGATGCCGGCGGCCGCGAACAGGATCAAGCTGTACCGGCCCGGTGAGAGCACGAGGAGCAAACTCACCGTGCCCGCGCCCAGCAAATCTCCCACGCGTTCCACACCCACGTCGATCAGAGACTTGGCCGAGCGTTTATCGCCAGGGGCAACTGCGGTGTAGAACAGCTCGTAAGCCGAGCGGTACACAGAGCCGCGAATCACAATCTCCATGCCGCGAACGCCGCTCAGAAGGTTAAAACCGGGGAACACCGCGTTCAGCAGGCTACCCAGACTCACGGCCGCGGGCAGCGCGCCGGCCGAGGCGGCCAAGCCGGCCTGCTTGAGGCACAATCGGGAAAGGAAAGTCTGCGCAAGGAAGGTGAGCAAACTCGTTGCGGTGTAATACAGTCCGAAAAAGCGGAACAGCGCCGCTCCGCGTCCGATCGTCTGAGCCGCCTGCGCTTTGAACACGAAATCGAGCAGCGACGCGCTCACCGACGCCGCGAGCACAAGCCCCGCGAGGGTCAGCAGAAACGGATACCGGTGCAATGCATCGATGACCGCCGGCTCACGTTTGCCGCTCTGCCGTTGCTCGCGGACCGGCGGTCCCGGCTTCGAGGGAAATGCCATCCACAGCAGGCCGGCGCAGAGCATGTGCAGTATGGCCAGCACCAGGATGACCGCTTGCGCAGAAAACAACGCCGCCACGCGCTCGGCCAACAACCCTCCAAGGAACCCTCCGAGCGTGCCGGACCCGCTAATCTTCCCGAAGACCGTCTTCGCCGACCTCGGCTCAAAGGATTCGTTCATCAGCGACCAAAACGCCGAAACCAGCACCGCCCCGAATGCCACAACATGCACGTAAATCAAGCATGCCGCGATCCGCGGACGGTAACCGAAGAGCATCCACTCGGCCACCTGCATGACTCCGCTGAGAGCGAAGGAGAAGGCGGTCATGCGATTGGGGCCGAGGCGGACCAGCATCCGGCTGCCGAGCATACTCATGGCCACGGCTCCAATGGCCGCCACCGCGACCATCGCGGGCAAATTGGAGGTGCTGAACTGGGAGAGGAAAAGCGCGTCGCGCGAGGCTTTTGCGGCGACGAGATAGGCCATGATCAGACCCAGGATCGTCATCGCCATGCTGGTCGGCGGGCGGTGCGTCGCTTCTTCGGCGGCGCTCATGGCGCCACCTTGCCTGCGGCCTCAGGCCGATGCAGCGCCCACCAGCGGTTCGCATCGGCCTGCGACCATTGCGGCACGTCCGTGCAAGTATCGAGCGTCGTTCTCAGCTCCGCTGCGGACTGCGGCCTGCCGTTGGGGTTCTTGGCGAGGCATGCCATCACGACCCGCTCAAGGGACGCCGGAATGGGAATCTCCGACCGCCTCGATGGAGGTTCGGGCTGCTCGGAGACATGCGCCATCGCCATCGCGATTGCACTCGATCTGTCGAAGACGACGGTTCCGGTAAGCAGGAAATAGGCGACGCAACCTAATCCGTAGATATCCGTGCGCGCATCCACTTCTTCTCCGCGCACCTGCTCCGGGGCCATGAAGGCCGGAGTTCCGGTGGCCAGGCTACCTGTGGTCGCCGTGGCACCGTCCGGACCGGCGAGCGCTTTGACCAAACCGAAATCCAGCACCTTCACGAAATCGGTGCGTTTGCCGAGGCGTGAAATGAAAACATTGCTGGGCTTAACATCGCGATGGATCAATCCCGCCTCGTGCGCCTCTTCGAGGGACTCGATCGTCTGCCTGAGGAATGCAATCACCCTGCCCGCGGGCTGAGCCCCGTAGCGCTCCACCAGCGTCTCCGCGTTGAGGCCTTGCAGATATTCCATCGCGTAGTAGAGGGAACCATTCTCCGCGACCCCGAAGTCGTAGATTGCCACCGTGTGCGGCGAGCGCAGCGAGGCGATCGCCTGAGCTTCCTGCTCGAAGCGCCGGTGCGCCTGGCGCTTCGCAAGAGGGCTCAATCCCTCCAAAAACCGCGGTAGCACCAGCTTCACCGCGGCATCGCGGCGTAGAAGGCGATGACGAGCGAGCCACACTTCGCCCATTCCGCCCCGGCCCGCCAGCTTCTCCAGATGGTAGCTGCCGAAATCTCGAGCGTGACTTAAATCCTCCCGCATGCGGTGGAGGCGGATGCTGATGAAAGGCGTCCAACCCGCGACAATGGCCGCGCCGAGCGTATATCCGGCCAGCCTGTTCCATGCCAT
>JAOAPT010000636.1 GCA_025463045.1 Candidatus Solibacter sp. | reverse complement strand
AGCCGCACGGCAGCTTCAGCGCTGCCGGTATTCGATGCCTCCAGGTTTCCCTGCTGGACGCTGGCATCGGTCGAAGGGACCGGCTTCACCGTCGGGTCGTTGATGCGGAAGTAGTTGCTGCCCTGTTTGGACAGACTGGCGTTGCTGGTGAAATCGACGACCTGGAGGGTGCCGATAATGTTGCCGTCCTGCGTCACGGTACCGTCGCGCGAGATTTCGATGGGACGCGCGGATTGCAGACTCAGCGGCGTGCCCTGGGTATCGCGCAAGGCATAGCCATCGCCCGTGGTCAGCTTGCCATCGGCGGCGAGGCGGAAGTTGCCGTTGCGCGTATACAGAGGACCGGAAGGCCCATTGACGGCGAAGAATCCCTTGCCCGAGATGGCGACATCGAGCGGGTTGCCGGTGTTGTGGAGGTTGCCTTGCGAGTGGTCGACCCAGGGGCGCTCGATCAGCGGCATAGTTTGCGAATCGTCGCCCGCCGCTTCGGGGGAGACGTAGAGACTGTAGAACTCGCGGTCGGCTTTATAGCCGCCGGTCGATGCGTTGGCAACGTTGTTCGCCAACAGGTCGAGCGATTCCATGCGGGCGCGAAGTCCGCTAGCGGCGATGGCGGTCAGGGGATCCATGCACGGGTGAGAGAGCAAGGGAAGGGCCAACCGGGTAAGAAGGTGTAGTTCTCTCAAATTGCAGGAACTTCGGCCGATGAGAAGGGTAGGGCGAGGTGCGATCAGCGGCAAAGTATTGGCGGAATCGGAGGCTGCCGTCATTTTTGTGGCGGTGCGGCGCGAATCAACTCGTTGAAAATGGGACTCTGCGGTTTGGCCTGCGAGCTGCAATCCAAGTCGCGTGGCTGCTCTTGCGCTTTCGGGTTCCTCCGTTGTTCCATCACTGGCCGTGCCGGCTGCAGGCGAGGGTGTCAAGACTCCCGTAGAAGCGTCTGAACCATTTCCAGCGCTCCTCGGCGGGTTCGTCGCGGCAGACGGCGTCGTGCCGGTAGACCAGGCGGCCGAGGCCAATCACGCTCCCGGAAAGCTTTCGAGCTTGGAACGGCTGCTTGCGCTTGCGGAGCGAGTCAAGGATACGAAAAAGCCCGCGGAGAATTCATCAGCGGTGGTGGTCGCACAGCCGGCAACGTCCGGGTCGCCCCCTCCGGTGCCGGACAAGGCCGACCCGCTGGAGAACAAGGTAGCGGCGGACGCGGTGGTCAAACCCGACGCTACCGCCGAGACCGAACAGGCCGCACCTATCGAACTGGCGAATAGGAGCGAAGTTCGCGCGGCGGCAACGCAACCGGGTGCGGAACCCGTAGAGCCGTCTGGAGCCGATTTGCCGGGCGCTCTTCGGGAAGCGCGGGTTCCGGATGTGGAGAAAGACTCCCAGCCTTTCGGCAGCACACCGGCTGCGGATGCGTCCGATGTCCCCCCGATTCCAAGCGAAGGTCTGCCTGCCCAGTCGATCGCGCCCGTCGTCGTTCCGGTGCCGAGTGCAGCTCCGACGCCGCTCCCCAACGTCGCTCCTCAAAGGCGGCAGTCGAGGTCGGCGGTGGAAGAGATTCTGCCCTTTCGCCCGCCCGTGACGCAAGCAGACGTACCGCCGCCAGCCGCGCCGGCGGCGGAGGGTGGTGAATCCGAAGCTCCTCCGACAGCCTTCGGCGAGTGGCTCAAATCTCCGGCCGCGGGAGAGGATCGGCCGGCCGCTTCGAAACCGGAGATTGTGAGGCCATCCGCGCCGATGGGGAGTGCAATCAAGGAAGTGGGCGAGGGCAAGGTGCGCTCGGTGAACGTCGCGACGCCGGACCGTGGCGAAATCGCATTCGAGGCGCACATCCAGCCGGTCGACGCGACGTCCGAGACAACGCCTGCAGCGAGTGTGCGGGCGCCACTTACGGAGCCGCGGAAGGAATTCGGAACATCCGTGCCGCAACCGTCGCCGGAAGTGCGGGAAGAAGCTCCGCTAAACAACGTCGACATCGAACACTCGACGCCGGAACACGAGCGCAAGCCGGCAGTCGTGGAGCGGAGTCGGTCGGCGTCCGCGTCAGAGCCGAAGGGCAGTGCGATAGAGGAAGTGCCACAGGTGAAAATGCCAACCCACGCGGCTCAACCGGGTGGGCAACCAGGTGGGCAGCCCGGCGCGGCACCGAATGGACCGCGCGAAGAGACAGGCCCGGATTCGACTCCGGATGCCGCGAATGTCCAAACGCGGGAGGCGCCCAAAACCGGAGCGAAGCCGGAAGTGCAGGCAGGTTCGGCTCGCGACATCAAGCTCGAGGTGAGCGACGGCGAGCATCGCCTGGAGGTACGGCTTTCCGAGCGCGGCGGCGAAGTTCGCGTCGCAGTGCGGACGGCCGATAGCCACCTGGCGGGCGAACTTCGCGACAATCTGCCCCAACTGGCGAGCCGTCTGGCGGAGAACGGAATGCGCAGTGAACTATGGCGTCCGACCGACGCGCACGCGGGCAATCTTTCGCAGGAAGGCGACTCGCAATCGCGTGGGCAGTTTGGCGACACGCAGGGCGACGCCGAGCAACGGCAGGCTCAAGACTTACAAGATTTGCAGGAACAGAAGACTCATAAAGAGAAAGGAAAAGATTTCGCATGGCTCATGTCATCCCTTCGATAAGAACGGCTCCACGCCCGGTATATACGCCGCGGCCTGGAGTACGGGGCGACGCTTCCAAAACTACGACAGCGTCCGTCGCGGCGCTGGATTTCCAGACGCTCCTGAAGAAGCAGCCCTCCGCGGTGGTAACGCCGAAGCTGGGGGCAATTCCGCTAACGACGGCCACTCCGGCAACCACTCCCGCGCCGTCACCCAGCGGCACCATCGGCAGCATCATGCTGGGTGCGCCGGGTCCGGTAAACAATCCGGTGGTCAACGAACCGGCAATGGCGCCCACCGCGCAAGCCATGTTCGGAGCCAATCCGTGGATCAACAACGCAGGCGGCAGCGGACCGTACGGCTCGTACAGCTACAACAAGTATTACTTTGCGACGCCCGAGACAGCCTCAAAGGTGGCGCAGTTATTGGGCGGCAAGGTGGTGGAGACGCAGGCGCTGACACCTTACGGCCCGTTCGTTCAGAACCAGGCCAACCAGATGGTGCAGATGCCGGACGGCAGGTTGATCAACGCCGGGATCATCGCGTCGTACTACGACCGCGGCTGGTCGCAGCAGTCGGTCGATGCACTGGTGAAAGGCGAGATCTCGGGCGGACCGATGGTCCAGACATAGACGGTTCAGGCAGAGGAGGAATTTATGGTTTCGGGAATTTCCGGCAACACAGCAACGGGTACCAATACGGGTACCGCCAGCACGGCGGCCGCGGGCAACTCGCAGGTCACCAAGAATATGTTTCTGCAGCTCCTGGTGTCGCAGATTAAGAACCAGGATCCGCTCAATCCCAGCGACGGCGTGCAGTTCCTGACGCAGTTGGCTCAGTTCCAGCAACTGGAGCAATCGATGAACAGCGGCCAGGACCTGACGGCGATTCGCGCCGACCTCGACCAGCTTGCACAGACCGGGGCGACCGGCACAACTTCAACCAGTAACTGATAGGAGATATCAATGTTCACTTCTTTTTCGACGGCTCTTTCCGCGCTCAACGCCACTTCGACCGCTGTGGATGTGGTGGGAAACAACCTGGCGAACCTCAATACGCCGGGCTTCAAGACTAACGTGGTCTACTTCCGCGATCTGGTGACGCAATCGCTGGGTGCCGGCCTGGGCGAAACGCAGGTCGGGTTCGGAACCGGCCGGCCGCTGACGATCCGGCAGTTCACCCAGGGCGCGATCCAATCGAGCACGGGGCTGCTGGATGCGGCGGTTCAAGGCGATGGATTCTTCGTGGCGAAGAATGCCCAGGGGAACACGGTCTACACCCGCGCAGGCAACTTCCAGGTGGACGATGCCGGAAACCTGAAGACCAACACCGGGGAGAAGGTGCAGGGCTGGACCAACATGGATCCGGCGACCGGGTTGCTGGACACGAACGGAGCCATCGGCGACATCGTGGTTCCGGTGGGCGCGGCCAAACAGCCGGTGGTTTCCAGCCAGTTCACGTTGGATCTCAACCTGAATTCGGCGGCGAAGGCCGACTCATCGTCGGCGTTCTCCGACACGATCAAGGTCTACGACAGCCTCGGAGAGACGCACGTGCTCACCGTCCATTTCCAGAAGACCGCGGCCAACCAGTGGTCATACAACGTGACCGTACCGGGCGAAGACCTAACCGGTGGAACACTCGGGACACCGGCGGACATCACGGGAGCGTCAGGATCGCTCACATTCGGCGCGGACGGTCAGTTGGCGGCGCCCGCGGCGGGCTCGGTGATCGGCTTCGATATTCCGGGGCTGACCAGCGGAGCGGCGGACATGCACCTGAATTGGAATCCGTTCACGTCATCGGGAGCGGGTCGCATCACGCAATTCGGGCAGCTCTCGGCGCCCTCGGCGAGTTCGCAGAATGG
>JAOAPT010000627.1 GCA_025463045.1 Candidatus Solibacter sp. | reverse complement strand
CCTGGCTATCATGGAAACTGGTAGTTACCAGAATCGCGGGATACTCGCGCTTCTCCAGGTTATCGTATGGACTGTAAGTCTTCATATAGTCATAGGCCGCCTTCTCGTTCGGGTTACCCCATTCGAGATACTCGCCCACGGTAAGTGGCAGCGTGGCGTCCATCATCGTATTCATTACGTCGACGAACGGGACGGCCGAGTGCACCGCGCGGAACAGGTCCGGCCGGAGGTTGACCACCGCACCCATCAAAAGTCCGCCGGCGCTGCCGCCCTCGATCACGAGTCCGGCCTTCGAGGTCCACTTATTCTGAATCAGGTACTCGGCGCAATCGATGAAATCGAAGAAGGTGTTTTTCTTCTTCATGAGCATCCCGTCCTCGCGCCACTGTTCGCCCATTTCGTCGCCGCCGCGAATATGCGCGATCGCGTACGACATGCCGCGGTCAAGCAGGCTCAGCCGCTGGCTGGCGAAGTTGGCCGGAGTGCCGAAACCGTACGAGCCGTACGCGTAGAGAAACAGCGGCGCCTTGCCGTCGCGCACCAGGCCCTTCTTATAGACGATCGAAATCGGCACCTTCACCCCGTCGCGCGCCGTCGCCCACAGGCGCTCCGTCGCGTACTGCGTGGGGTCGTACCCGCCGAGCACTTCCTGGCGCTTCAGCAGCACCGATCGATTGGTATGCGTGTCGTAGTCGAAAATGCTGGGCGGCGTGATCAGGCTCTGATAGTTGTACCGGTAAGTGGTGGAATCGAAGTCGACCGTGCCGGATGGGAAGACGGCATACACGGGCTCGGGAAAGCCGATCGTCGTCCATTTGCCGGTCTGAAAATTGTGTACCCGCAGGCGATTGAGGGCCTGCGTCTTCTCCACTGAAACGGCGAACTCCTTGAAGACATCGATCTCTTCGATGCGCACGCCGTCCTGGTGCGCGATGAACGGCTTCCAGTTCTTCGGCGCGGGGTCTTTCTCGGGCGCCGTCATCACGGCGAAGTCCCTGCCCGGCTTGTTGGTGCGGATGTAGAACAGACCTTCGCGGTGCTCGAGATAATAACGGTGCTTGTTTTCGCGCGGCAGGAAGACCGCGAAGCTGCCCTGCGGCTCGGCGGCCCGCAGATAGCGCACCTCGGTCGTGTCCTTCGATTCGCTGAGCACGAAGAGATACTGCCGGTCGCGCGACTTGCCGAGCGTGATGTCGTAGAGCTCGTCCTTATCCTCATAGACAAGGTCGAACGCGGGCGCGCCGAGCGTGTGCCGCCACAGTTTGTCGCTCCGCTTGGTGACGGCGTCCTCGGTTGTGAGGAACAGCGTCTTGTTGTCGGCGGCCCATTCGAGCGAGGTGACGCGCTCCGTGGTGTCGGGCAGCGTGACGCCCGTCCGCAGGTCCTTGACCTGCAGCGCGTACTGGCGGAAGCCGACGTAGTCGATCGTATACGCGAGCAGGTTCTGGTCCTCGCTGACCGCCATGCCGCCGAGCGAGACGAACTTCTTGTCCTTGCCGAGTTCGTTCAGGTCGAGCAGCACTTCCTCGGGCGCTTCCATGCTGCCTTTGCGGCGGCACTGGATCGGGTACTGCTTCCCTTCCTCGGTCCGCGAGTAATAGAGATACGGGCCGCGGCGCGTCGGAACGCTGAGATCGGTCTGCTTGATGCGCGCCAGCATTTCCTTATACAGGGAGTCGCCGAAGGGCTTGATGTCCTTCGTCATCGCTTCGGTGTACTGGTTTTCCGTCTCCAGATAGGAGACGACTTTGGGATTGGTCTTCTCGCGGAGCCAAAAGTACGGGTCCACCACGGTGGCGCCGTGGCGCAGTTCGCGATGATCGGCCTGTGGGGCGGCCGGCGGGGCGGGGGTATTGGTTGTTTGGGAATTCATGGGTGCGGCAAAAATGAGGACGGCAAAAAGAAGTCCGGAAAGGAACGGCTTCATAACTTACAGACTAACAAGAAAGTGCATACCGCCGGACGGGCCGCGCGTATTTAGCTGATGAAGCGGAGGATGAATGAAGCTTGCGACGATCGGGATGATGATCGGGATGATGATCGGGATAATGATGCTGGCGGCGGTGACCGGCTGGGGACAGTCCGTCAAATTGCCGGATGGCCTCGAGAAACTGGGGGCGAAGGCAGAGGACCGGATGGAGGTGTCTCTGGACAAGGCGATGCTCAAACTCGCCGCGCATTTTCTCTCCGACAAGGGAGACGAGGCGAAGGCGCGGAAGGTGATGGCGGGCCTGGAAAGCATCTACGTCCGCAGCTTCAAATTCAGCCGGGATGGCGAGTACAATCCGGCGGACCTGGACGCGTTTCGCGCCGTCCTGGCGAGCCCCGCATGGTCTCGCGTGGTCGGCGTTCGGTCGACGCGCGACGAGGGCGATGTCGACGTCTTCCTGAAGAGCGGAGCGAACAGCCAACTCGGCGGCGCCGTCGTGATCGCCGCGAAACCGAGGGAATTGACGATCGTCCAGATCACGGGCACGCTCGATCCCGACCAACTCGCCGGCCTGGGCGGCCAGTTCCACATTCCGCACCTGGCCTTCTACGGAGGCGCACGATGAGCACGATGAGGACGTTGCGATACTTGGCGTTACTGCTTTGCACGTGCGCTGCGCTACCGGCGGCCGACCGCGATTTCGACCGCGTCGTGAAGGCGATCGAGCAGCACTACGGCACACCGCGCACGCACGTCCCCCTTATGGGAGCGGCGATGGGAGTCGCAAACTTCTTCGTCAAAGTGGCGCGCCCCGCGGGCACCACCAGCTTTCACCTGGCCGTCTTCGACCATTTCGACGGCTTCGCCCCGGACCGCGAAGAGTTCATGGACAGGCTCGATACCGGTCGCCTCCGTCCGCTGATCCGCGCCCATTCGCGCCAGGGCGAGGCGACCTACATCCTGGCCGGCGAGGCGGGTAAATCCACCCGCCTCCTAATCGCGTCCTTCTCGCGCGACGCTGCCATGGTCATCCAAGTTCGCGTGAACCCCGCCGCCCTGCGCCGGACCATCGACCACCCGCAAGGGATGATCAACGCGTACCTCGGAAAACACGACACCCATTAGACGTTGCGGCGGGACGGACCGGGCGGGTACACTGGGGAAGTAGCATCTGCAATTTACCTGCCTTCCCCGATCGTCTAATGGTAGGACAGCGGCCTTTGGAGCCGTGAATCGTGGTTCGAATCCATGTCGGGGAGCCACCTCCTAGATTCAACAATTTACGAGATAACCGCGGCTGCATTTGTACGAATTTTGTACCGACG
>JAOAPT010000613.1 GCA_025463045.1 Candidatus Solibacter sp. | reverse complement strand
GCCTTGAACCAGCTCAATCTTCTGAACGATGCGGGGACCACGTGGACGCCGGCCACGCCGGGGACCGGGGCAACGCTGCAAAACAGCCAGTGCAGCGTGGCCATGAGCGCGGTAACGGTTACGCCGGCCGTCAACAATCTGACGGTCACGGCCCCCCTGGTTTTCAAGGCCGGATACACGGGCGCGAAGGAAGTCTGGATGTACGCCGCGGGCGCAAGCTCCAACAGCGGCTGGCGGCAGTTAGGCTCGCTTCAGATCGACGTTCCAATACTCCCTGTTGCGGGGCCGATTACACCGAATTCCGGAACGAATGCGGTTCAGTTGTTCACCGTGAGTTACGGCGACGCGGCGGGCGCATCGGACTTTCGCAACGTCTGGCTGTGGTTTACTCCAACGTTTGGGAGCTCCGCCAATACGTGCTTCGTGTACTACGACACGGTGGCCAATAAACTCAACCTTCTGAATGACGCCGGAACAGTATGGACGCCGGTGACTCCCGGAGTCGATTTCTTCCTGCAAAACAGCCAGTGCCTGATCAGCATGAGCAGCTTCACTCCGGTTCTGGGCCCCAACACCCTGACTCTGACTTTCACCGTGACCTTTAAGGCGGCATACGGGGGTACCAAGCAGATTTGGGGATACGCGGCAGGCGCATCGGCAAACAGCGGCTGGCAGCAACTCGGCAGTTGGACCATCGCGGTACCCCAGTTGCTCTCGATTTCTCCGCTCTCCGCCGGGGTGAACTCACCCCAGTTCCCCTTGACTGCGACCGGGTCCAACTTCCAGCCTGGAGCGGCGATCCAATTCGCGCCGCCCGGCGGTCCGGTGGTTTCGCTGCAGACCACCTTCATCAGCGCGACGCAACTGCAGGCTACGGTCCCCGCCAGCCTGTTGACGACTGCCGGGTCGGCGCAGGTCAGCGTCTACAGCGCAAGCCTGCTGACGCCTTCGCAGTTGTTCGTGATCGCCGGCTACCCTACGTTGACTTCGCTCGCGCCCGTATCGGCGTTTGTAAACTCGGGACCCACGACACTCACCGCGAATGGCAGCGGATTCGCACCGGGGACTGCCATAGAGTGGGTTCCGCCTGGCGGGGGCGCGGCCATCTCACTGCCGACCAATTTCATCAGTGCGGCGCAAGTGCAGGGGACAATTCCCGCGAGCTATCTAACCACGACCGGGACAGCAGCGGTTTTCATCCTCAATCCTGGAAACCTGTCGGGAGGCCTGCAGTCTTTCTCGATTCTGCCGAATCCCCAGAACGCGGTGCTCAGCGCCGTTTCACTGGTCCCGAACGTCGGCTCCGGAACCGCGTCCACCTTCGTCGCCACCTATTCCGATTCGGACGGACCCTCGGACCTGGCCTCGGCATTGTTGTGGTTCACGCCCTCTTTTGGCACCAACGCGGCCGGCACTTGCATGGTTCGGTTTGACCGGGCGTCCGGACAAATCGGTCTGCTCAATGACGCCGGTACGGCATTCTCGGGGCAGCTTCCGGGCTCCATCACGACCTTGCAGAACAGCCAGTGCAGTATCGATATGACCGGCGCCAGCGCCGCTCCGAACAACAATAACCTGTTTCTCACTCTTCCCATCACCTTTAAGATATTCCCCGGCGTCAAGCAGGCGTGGATGTACGCCGGCGGAAGCGCGGCCAATAGCGGATGGCAGCAGTTGGGCGCCTGGACCGTTCCACAGCCGGTCAGCGTGCTGTCGGTCCTGCCGGCATCGGGGACGGGCGGGAGCCAGGCGTTCCAGTTTGCCTATTCGGCTACGCCGGGAACCAGCGATCTGCGTACCACCTGGGTATGGTTCACGTCCTCTTTCGGCACCAACTCCTCCGGCTCTTGCATGCTCTATTACGATGTCGGCGCAAATCTGCTGAACCTGTTGAATGACGCCGGCACTTTCTGGACGCCGATGAAACCGGGAGTGATCGGCACTCTTCAAAACAGCCAATGTTCGGTGCCGCTGAATCTGGCCAGTGTGACCGCTGCCGGTCCAAACCTGACCGTGGCGTTCACCGTGAACTTCACACAGGCGTATTCGGGCGCGAAGCAGACCTGGATGTACGCCGACGGAAGTGCGGCCAACAGCGGATGGCAGCAGTTGGGGGTCTGGACCGTCGCCTATCCGCAGATTGCGTTGACCGCATACTACGTTCCGGCCAATGGGAATCCGGCGCCGATTGCGGTCACCGGCTCCAACTTCCAAACCGGCGCGGCGGTGCTCTGGTCCGGCCCAAATGGGGCGCCTGTCGCGCCGCTCCCCACGGCGTTCCAAGACTCGGCGCATCTGCAATCGGTGATTCCCGGGTCATACCTGACCACTCCGGGAACGGCACAGATTCAGGTGATCAGCGGCAATGTGGCCAGCGCCTCCGCGCCGGTCTACATTTATGGCAATCCGCAACTGACTTCCATCGCGCCCGCGTCGGCGGTGCTCAATCAGGCCGCGGCGGTGACGATGAGAGCCACTGGCTCGGGATTCATACCAACCTCGTTACTGCAATGGACCGCTCCGGGTGGAGGCTCGACGTCGAATCTGCCCACCACATTCATCGATTCGGCGACGTTGCAGACGACTATTCCATCGAGCTATTTCACCACTCAGGGGACCGCGCAGATAGCCGCCGCCAATCCTGGGAACCTGCTTTCCGGCTCCCAGCCTTTCACGGTCGCGACGGTTCAGACACCGGTGGTGACGGCGAACTCTGTCACTCCGAGTTCAACCAACCTGCCCGGCCAGACTTTACAGTTACTCTATTCCAACAATCAAGGGGCGGCCGACCTGCGGACGGCCTGGATGTGGCTGACACCCAGCTTCGGTAACAACTCGGCGAACAGTTGCATGATCTACTACGACCAGGCGCTCAATCGCCTGAATTTACTAAACGACGCCGGCACGGCTTTCACTCCTGTGGCTCCGGGCGCCAACACCGTCCTGCAGAATAGTCAATGCAGCGTCAACATGGGCGGCGTCACAGTCACACCGAATTCCAACAATCTCACTGTCGCCGTGCCGCTTTCCGTGAAACCCGCATACGGCGGACCGAAACAGATCTGGATGTATGCCGCCGGAAGCACCGTCAATAGCGGTTGGCAGAACCTGGGGTCGTGGACAGTGCCTTCGACGGTGGTCGCTATATCCGTCTCTCCCAACGCCGGCGCAGGCTCTCAACAGACCTTCCAGCTATTGTATGGGGACGGTGCGGGTGCAACCGATCTCAAAACGGTGTGGGCCTGGTTTACGCCGGCATTCGGCACCGTCGGCGGCAACACTTGTATGGTGTACTACGATTTCACTACGGCTCAACTCAACCTTCTGAACGACGCGGGAACGGCCTTCACGCCTGCGACGCCAGGGTCGGCGACAACTTTGCAGAATAGCCAGTGCAGTATCAATATGGCCTCGGTAACGCCGCCGGCTCCCGGCACGGGCACAGCCAACCTCTCTTTGCCGGTGACTTTCAAACCCGCGTTTGCGGGAGCGCGTCAGGTCTGGATGTACACCGCGGGCAGCGCTTCCGTCAGCGGCTGGCAACAGTTAGGAAGTTGGACGGCGCAATAGAAAAAAGCGGAGTAGAGGGGGTACTATGATGTCCTTGCCGGTGGGGAAAATTGTGCCTCGGTTTCAAACCCGGGCCCGGAGGTGAGCCGGGTAGCCACGCCACCGCTGCGGCCGACTTTCCACAGATCGCCTGAATACGAGAAGGCGATTTCGGTCTTGTTCATCGCGGGCTTTTGCACGAGATGAACGGTGCCGGGTGCGGCGAATGCGCTCGCGGATAAGAGCGCGGTCAGGATGGATAGCTTCATGAGACAGACCTCCGGAATTTATTAGTGTATCCCGCGGGAGGTCTGCAAGAAGGGGGCGGGCGAAAAAGCCCGCCCCGTCTAAGGGAGAGTTAAGCGCCGCCGCCCGAGGTGCGGGCTTTGGATGGGTCCAGGCGCGGTTCGGTCTGGGGATGCGCGGCGAGCCATTCATCGGCCTGTTTCTGCGCTTCCTCCTTCGCCATGCCGTAGCGTTCCTGGAGACGGCCGATGAAGCGGTCGCGACTACCTGCGATGTAATCCAGATCGTCGTCGGTAAGTTTGCCCCATTTCTTTTTGGCAATTCCCTTCAATTGCGTCCATTTGCCTTCCAGTTGATCCCAGTTCATAATTACTCTCCTAACACCTCGTAAATGAGCACGGAGACGGCCAGGGTATGATCCGATACGGCTTGATGATGTTGGTGGTGATGGCTGCTGCGGCGCAGCAGCCTGCGGCGAAGCGTCCGCGCGCGGCGGAAATCGGTATTCCGAGCGGCACCCTGCCGCGCGGCGCGCTGGATGCGATCACCGATGTTCCGGGCGTGCGCGTGGGCCACACGACCCTGGTGCGCGGCGACGACGTGCGCACAGGAGTGACGATCATTTTGCCACACGCCGGCAATCTCTTCCGCGATAAGGTCCCGGGCGCCGTCTTCGTCGGCAACGCCTTCGGCAAACTCGCGGGATCGACACAGGTGGAGGAGTTGGGGGAGATCGAGACGCCGATCGCGCTGACCTCGACGTTGAACGTGCCGCGCGTGGCCGATGCGATTCTGGATTACCTGCTCGCGCTGCCCGGCAACGAACAGGTGCGCTCGATCAATCCGTTGGTCGGCGAAACGAATGACGGATACCTGAACGATATTCGCGGGCGTCACGTGGGTCGCGCCGAGGTGCTGGAGGCGATCGCGAAGGCGCACGGCGGTCCCGTCGAAGAGGGCGCGGTCGGCGCCGGCACGGGCACGGTGGCGTTCGGCTTCAAGGGCGGGATCGGCACCGCATCGCGGAAGGCGGGTGCGTATACCGTCGGGGTGCTGGTGCAGACGAATTTCGGAGGGACGCTGCAAATGGCAGGTGCGCCTGTAGGCCGCGAGTTGGCCGGGCGCGGTCCGAATTCGGGAGACGGCTCGATCCTGATGGTGGTCGCGACGGATGCGCCGGTGGACGCGCGCAATCTGCGGCGGATGGGAGCGCGGACGATGTTCGGGCTGGCGCGGACAGGCTCGAGCGGAGCGAACGGCAGCGGCGATTACGCGATCGCGTTCTCGACGCTGCGGAATCCGGCGAAGTTCCTCACCAATGACGAGTGCTCCCCCTTGTTCGTCGCGGTGATCGAGGCGACGGAAGAAGCGATTTACAACTCGCTCCTGCAGGCGACGACAACGAC
>JAOAPT010000608.1 GCA_025463045.1 Candidatus Solibacter sp. | reverse complement strand
TGCTCGAAGGCTTGGTGCGGCTATCGCCCGCGTAGGTCGCCGTGAGACTGTGCGCGCCAAGGGTGAGCGCGTTGGTGGTGGTCAGCTTGCCGTTGGTGGCACCGACCGTGAGGTTGGCTTCCGCGAGTTGACCGTCGGGATTGTCCGTGATGGTGCCCTGCCCGCCGGGCACGGCAAAGGCCGGGGATGTCGCGGTGACGGTCTCCGTGAAGGCAACGTTTTGGCCCTGCGGTGCAGAGGTGGCGGGCACCGACGACATGACGGTCGTGGTAGCGGCGAGGTCGCCAAGCCATAGAACCGAACCGGTCTCGGGAACGATCACATCGGTCTTCCCATCGCTGTTAAAATCGCCCACGAAGAAGAAACTCCGGGTGGACGAGTTGTTATTGAGGACGAAATCTACGCCCGTGCCGACCGCGCCGGTCCCATCGCCGAGCATAATCGTGAAGCTGCCTTGACTGGATCGACGCACGAGGATATCGAGATTGCCATCGCCGTTGAAATCGCCGACCTGGGTATCGTTGGCCGTGCCGATGACAGCGAGCGGGCTGCCGGGAGCCAACGAGAAGGCGCCGCTGCCATTCCCGAGCAAAATGGTTACGTGGCCTCCGGTACTCACTCCGTTATTCCCTACTCCGCCCACCTCCACATCCAGGTTGCCGTCATTGTTAAAGTCGCCGGCGAAGACGTTATACGCGCCGCCGACTGTGGCTGAGGCGCCAATGATCGTGCCTGAGGCGAAGGTGCCGTTACCATTGCCCGCGTAGAATCTCACGTCGGCAAAGAGGCTGGCGACGACCATGTCGAGGAAACCGTCGCGATTGAAATCGCCGAGGACAATGCCATAGGCTCCCGCGTCGGTAATCGGCGTATTGGTGAAGGTACCGTCCCCGTTGTTCAGCAAGACGCCGATCTGGCCATCGGTAAATCCGACCTGGCTGCCGATGGAAACAACAGCGATGTCGGGCTTGCCATCGTTATTGAAGTCCCCGACTTGAACTTGCGACGGCTGGGCGGCCGTCGCATACACGCTGGCATCGGTCGTAAACGTGCCGTCGCCATTGCCGAAGAATATCCGGACGCCGCCGGCACTAAACACGTTGTAGACCGCGAAATCGAGTTTCCCATCGCCGTTGAAGTCGCCTGCGGCGCCAAAACCAGGCTGGAAATTGGCAGCGGTGAGCAGGGTGCTGACGACCTCCGCTCCGAACGTGCCATCGCCGTTGGAGGGATAGGTATAGACGCAGAGTGAGTTAAATCCGGCGCCACAATTGCCTACTCCACCGACTAGGTCGAGGCGGCCGTGACCAGTGAAATCACCGGTGACGATGAGCGTGTCGTTGTGCTTCATCAGGAAACCGGCCTTCTTGGTGAGGGTACCCGCGGGACCGGCGACAATCAGCGTGACGTCGATCGTCGATTTGTTCGTGGACGACGAGGTCGTGACCGTGACAGTGCCGCGATAGGTGCCGGCGGTGAGTCCGGTGATATCGGTCGAAACGCTAATCGGGCTGGTGCTGCCGGAAGAGGACGGTGTGGTCGACAGCCAGGATGCGGAGGTGGAAACAGTATAAGTGGGAGTACCGCCGGTGTCGAACACCACGGAAACGTTTTGCGATGGGGGATTCGCTCCCCCGACGGCGGAGTTGAAGGTGAGAGAACTCGGGCCGATGCGAATCACCGGCGTGGAGTTCAACAGAACGGCCACGGTGGCTTCGGTGCTGTTAGCGGCCACCATATCGGCTTTTCCATCGGCATTCATGTCGGCGGCGAGAACGAATACAGGGTGGCCACCGGTCGAAACCGTAATGGGAGTACCCGCAAAAGTGGTGCTGCCTGCGCCGAGGTAAAGGAGGACGTTGGTGCCATTGGCGACGGCGATATCGGGCTTCCCATCGTGGGTGAAATCAGCTACCGCGGTATAGAGGCTGGTGCCCGCCGACAGCGTGAGATCGACAGGGCTGCTGAAGGTGCCGTTGCCGTTACCGGGAATAATCGTCAGGGTCGAAGTACCGGTGGAGACCACCAGATCTTTCTTTCCATCGCCGTTCACGTCGCCGATAGTGACGAACTCGGAGGCGGCGGAAATCGGGATCGTGATCGGCGCGGCGAAGGTGATCGTGTGGAAGCCGCTGAAAGGAAACGGGGAGGTAGAGAGGAAGACGACTACCTGACTGGTGCCGGTGGTGACGACAAGATCCGCTTTGCCGTCGCCGTTCACGTCGCCGACAAATACCCGCTTGGCAAGCAAAACGCCGGGCATGGTGACGTTGGTGCCGGTCGCATTCGAGAATTGAAGAGTCTCGTCGCTCCCGAACATCACGCTGATGTAATTCAGCGAGGTGGTGGTTGAATTTTTATCGACGTACGTAAAGGCTGCGCCGTCCAAACCCTCGCCGTTAAAATCTCCGGCCGATACCCAATTAGTAAAACCGCCGCTCGGGTTGAAAGTGGCGTCCGACCCGATAGCCATAATGCCGATGCCGACAGTGAAATTCGAGGTATTGGAATTCCACGGCGCGGCGTTGCGTAATCCGGTCGTGAAATTACTTCCGACGATCGCGGGAAAGTAAGCTCCGCCTCCGAAAACCGTCCGTCCAGCAGCGGCGCGGCGAGCGGCCACGTTGATCGCCCGATCGGTCGCGCCCCCAGTGAAAAACGGAATTGCCGTCCCCGTACCGATGGAGTTCGCCGCGTTACCGAGAATCCCGTTGGGAGCTCCGGAGGTTTTCAACCCCAGCCACGCCATGTAGTTGGGATTGGCACCTGCGCCGTACGGGGTAGCGCTGTTGGCGACGATCACGTCGAGCGCTCCATCGTTATTGAAATCCGCGACAGCCAGCGAATTGGGCGCGGCACCGCTCGTGGGATAGGGACTACTCGAGGCGTGAGAAAAGGTGACGGTCTGCCCCTGCAGACTTCCAGCTAGGGTAAAAAGCGATACGAGAGCGAAGAGATTTTTGAGCATCGTTAACCTAATAGTGTGAAGAGGAAGCGCTTTGTTGAACTTACCCGCAAATTTGGCAGCCGGAGATTTCGGGCAAAGGCTCCTAAACTGATCCGGCAATTCCAACAGCAGCGGCGAACCTTCTAAGAATTGAGATGGTGAACCGACCCTGATATTCCGCTGTAGGCAATCTTATTTTGGCCAAAAAAGGTATTGGGAAGAGCCAATTATACGCGAAATGACCACGGGATTTCTCGACAAAACGACTTGGAAGTCGAAGAAATTGAAGGGGTGTATACCGTTGCTATCGCTTTTTCCGGGACCGAATGGCAGGCCCTTCCGATAACCGGCTTGCCGAGACGGCTCTCCCGCGCAACAATCTACGTATGCGAATGCTATTTGTGGGTATTCTTCTGACCGTTACCGCGACCCTGCTGTCGGCCGCCAAGAATTTGGAGGTCTACGCGATCGACGTAGAGGGAGGACAGGCAACCCTGATCGTCTCGCCCTCGGGCGAATCGATGCTGGTCGACACCGGGTGGGGCGGCCACAACAAGCGGGACGCGCTGCGGATCGCGGCGGCAGCCAAGGCGGCCGGCGTCAAGAAAATCGACTACCTGGTGATCACTCACTACCATGCCGACCATGTCGGCGGCATCGGCCAACTCGCCGAAAAGCTGCCGATCCGGAACTTTGTGGACCATGGGCCGAGCGTGGAAACCGAGAAGGCGGCACAGGTTCTGTACAACGAGTACGCGGCGTTCCGTGAAAAAGGAACCCATATCCTGGCCAAACCCGGGGACACGATCCCCATCAAAGGGCTCGATGTTAGGGTGATTTCCTCGGCGGGGAAGGTGCTCGATTCGCCGCTGCCGGGGGCCGGTCAGGCGAACCCGGAATGCGCGAATTTCGCCACGCATGCCGATGATAAATCGGAAAATCCGCAATCTGTAGGAGTTCTAATTTCCTACGGAAATTTCCGGATGCTGGATATGGGGGATTTGACTTGGAATAAAGAGAAAGATTTGGTCTGCCCCGTGAATAAAATCGGCCCGATCGATCTTTATCTGGTCTCCCACCACGGGACCGAGACGAGCGGTGCTCCCGGGTGGGTCCGCGCACTGCATCCGAAGGCGGCGCTGATGAATAATGGCGCCAAGAAGGGCGGTTCGGCGCAGGCCTGGGAGGCCATCCACGACGCCCCAGGCACTCCCGACATCTGGCAATTGCATTTTGCTGTGGCGGGCGGAAAAGACCACAACTCGGCCGATCCCTTCATCGCCAACGTCGACGAGATCTGCGAAGGAAAGTGGATCCGCGTGGATGCGCAGAAGGACGGAACCTTCAAGCTCTACAACAGTAGAAACAAGTACGAGAAATCCTATTAGAATCCGCGCGTCAGCAGGGTAAAACCTTTGACGAGGATTCGGACATTCGTATTGTTGTCCATCGCCGGACGCTGAAACGCGATCCGGATGGCCCGGACGAGGAGAGGGCGCGAGGTCTTGGGCACGTCGAATTCGAGCATCTGCTCCCGCGCACCCTTCATTCCCAGCAAGTCGCTACCGCCATCCTCCACGCTGTTGCCGGTCACCAACTGCATGGCAACGAGTACCGGATAAGCCTCGGCGCTAGTCACGTTCACCAGTACCTTGCCGCAGTTGGTGAGATCGAGCGGTGGATCGAAGGGCTGCACGGCCACGGTTTCCATCGGCTCGCCATTGGTGGTCCCGAAGAGGCTGTCGAGCGGCGAGCCTTTCTCCAGCGGGGCGCCTTTGGGCAGACTGCCCGAGCTGAGGCGGAAGAGCTCGTACTCGCCGGAAAACGGAAAGGAGAGCGACTGTTTTCCTGAGGTGAAGTGGAATCGGGCGCCGGAGAGAACCACCGGCGGCTTCCGCACTTGCATGGGCTGCGGGCGGAGCACCACGCCAGGGATTGCCTTGTTCATCTTCTTTTCCGTGGTTCTAAGAGCCGGATCCACCAGCTCGGCGACTTGCGTTTTGGAAGCTTCACCGCCCCCTGTTCCGCCGCCCGGTCCACCCGCCGGCGCCGGTGCGACCGCAGGAGGCGGCGGTACGTGGGCAATTCGGGAGAGGACACGCCGGGTCATCCCTGGTTGCTCCGCCTGTCCCGAGGTGTCGGGTGCGGGGGGCGGCGCTTCCAGGACGACCGTCCGATTCATCAGCACGGCCGTAAAAGTCACGGTCAACAGCAGGGTCAAAAACGCCACTGGCGCCGAATAGAGTAGCGTCGTGGTCCTTCTGGTATGCTGCGCGCCATGGGTCAGCGAAGTCGATATCCAAAGCACCGTTACCACCGCGAACGACACGGCGGCAGGTAGGGGATAGCCCTGGTACAGCGCATACATGCCGGCCTGTAGCGCGAGTCCGCCGGCCATCGCCGGGAGCGTTTCCGGGGAAAATTGCGGGGCTTCCCTGGGTGCGAAGATCGCGTCCGCCGGCTCGTCGCCTTCGTACTCCGAGGGGTGGACGCGGCGCCGCGGTATCGCCTTCCCTTTCGGAGCGCGGCTCAAGGCCAATAAACGGGTGCTGTTGACGACCAACATCAGGCCGAGCACCGTCAATACCGGCGAGCGGGTGGTCATCGCCAGCACGGCGGGCACGAGCCACATGGCATTCGCGGAGGAGCGCGATGCGGCCAGCAGGAGATTGGAGAGCGGCGCCATCGACGAGCCCAGGAAGGCGCCGAAGGTGATCACGCAGGCGACGGCCCACATTACGGACACGTAGAACAGTCCGTAGCCGAGCAAACTGAGGTTCGCCGGACGGAGCAGCACCCAGGCCGCGCCCAGCACCGCAACTTGCAGCGCCAGGATGAGCAGCCGGGTTGTCTTCGACCCGTATGCGAACCAGTCACCCACGACCACAACCCAGCATACGCTTCGTCGCGCGTACTACGAGTAAGGGAACCAGGCCGGTTCGATTGCGGCCTGCTCTCCGCTCGCCTCGCGCATCCTGGCGCGCAGCCGCTGGCGCAGTTCGGTCGCGATCTTCTGGTACGGCGCGCGGCCGGCGAGGTTGACCTGCTGGAATGGGTCGGAATGCAGGTCGTAGAGCATGTACTCCACGTACTTGTCGACGGTCGGGGCGGCGCGCCAGCCCGGGAATTTGGGGGCGGCGACGGCGTAGGTGTACTGCGGGGTGCGCAATCCACGGCCGGTGATGAACTCGGACATTTCGAAGTAGACCTCGTCGCGCCATGCTTCGTTGCGACGGTCCGTGTGACGGTCCAGCAGCGGGAGGAAGTTGCGCCCCTGCATGGAGGCGGGAACGGCAATCCCGGCGGCGGAGAGGAGGGTGGGCGCAAAATCGACGTGACTGACAAGCTCCGGCACTTGCACTCCGCGATTGAATCCCGGTCCCTCCACGACCAGCGGAATGTGGATCGAGCTTTCGTGCGGACTGCGCTTGTACTCCGCATTGCGCGTGCGGAAGTGATTGCCGTGATCGCTGGTGAACATGACGATGGTGTTCTTGTCCAGCCCGGTTTCGACGAGCGTCTGGCGCAGCGTCCCGACGATCTCGTCCATCTTCGCGACGCAGGCGAAGTAGTCGGCGATCTGGCTCGGCCAACTGCCGGGGAGAGGGCGGAGGTCCTGCGGGATGAAGGGATTCGGATAGCGGCCGGCAAATTCCTTCGGCGGATCGAAGGTGTCTTTATCGTTCTGGTGGTGGACTTCGAGATACGACAGCGTCAGGAGGAACGGCGATTTCGCGGCACGCGAGCGGAGGAATAACTGGGCGCGATCAGTCATGAAATCGGCGCGGTAGCGATCCGCGAAGTGCAGCGGCTTGCCATCGCCATCCCACATATCGCCCTCGTAGGCATGAGAGGTCATTTCGAGGACGTTCGCCGCCTCCCAAAGATCCTGGAAACCGCCGCGATGCTGCGGCTTGACGAAGCCGCGCGTGTCCGGCCCGTTGGGATCGCCGACGGCCGGCGCCAGGTGCCACTTGCCGATGTAGTTGGTGGAGTAGCCGGCCTGCTTCATCACGCTGCCGATCGTCACGGCGCCTTCGGCGAGTCCGAGCGAGTTGCGCCACACGCCGTGCTTGCCCGCGTACTGGCCGGTGAAAATACTGGCGCGCGCCGGAGCACAGACGGGCTGGTTCGAGATCGCGGAGCGGAACAGGCAGCCGCGCGATGCCATGCGGTCGAGGTTCGGCGTCAGGTTCATCGGATTGAGACCCATCGCGCCAATGCAATCCCAGCGGAACTGGTCCGAGATGATGAGCAGGATGTTGGGGCGGCCCGCGCCACCGGCGTTTTGCGCGGCCGCCGACGACGCTACAGCCGCCCCCGCGGACGCTTCCAACCACTCACGCCTGGTCTGTTTTTCCGATGCCACGATGGCCTCCGTGCGGCCAGTCTATCATTTGGCAGCGGCGGGCTTCGAAGCGGGATAGCCGGTCTCGATGAGGGTGACGCGCTGCCCCTTCGTCTGGACTCCGAAATTCGAATCGGCCACCACGAGCGAGCCGTCGGCCGAAATCGCCGCGCGCGGCGTGGACCAGTAATTCGGGTCGCCTTGCCCCGGAAACAGCGCGCTGTGGCTGAGCGCGAGCGGCCGGATTTCTACGCCATTCTCACGCATCACGAAGATTTCGCCGGCGTGCGCAGTGGGCACGAACGGCGAAGCGTCGTTCGCGTTGCGCGGCACGTTCTGCGTGGAAATCACGCAGTAGGGAGCGGAGCGGGCGCAGCCGATGTGCTCGTCGACCCAGCCCGGGCCGCAGCGCCAGAGAGTCATGACCTTCTTGCGTCCGCCACCCAATTCGACCTGACGGTTCATCTCCGTGCCTTTATTCAATTGATAGGTGGAGAGCACGTATTCGCAGGGAGAGGTGGTCTCGTCATTCATCACGAGATACTGCGTACCGGAGGAATCTTCCAGGGTGTCCAGGTGGGAGCCGACCATGCAGCGTTCCCCGGGTTCGCAGATGCCATTGTGATTCACATTTCTTTCGACATCTTCCGGACCGCGGAATTCCGGTTTGAGGATGCCGCGCGCGAGATCGACGGAAAACACTCCCATCGCCGGTGGCCCGATGAGCATGACGTAGCGTTTGCCGCTGAGGCGGTCCACGCCCTTGGAGATCAGGGTGAAATCGATAGGCCCATAGGGGAGCTTGCGCTGGGAAGCCGAGTAATCCGCGCAGTAGGTCTTTTTGTGCTCCAGATCGACGGCGCAGATCTCCTTATCGTCGGGCGCCCAAAAGCTGATCCAATTGTCCTTCGAGACATCGCCGGTGCCGCCGCGCTGGATCTGGTGGAACTGAAAGGAAGGCTCCTTGGAGTAGTCGATGAACACGTCGTTCTTGTGCGTGCGAAGGTCGTGCTTCATGATGGCGGCTCCCGCCAGGTAGTAATACACTTCGTCATCCGAAATGTCCCAGAAGAAGCTTTGGTTCCCCGGCGCGTGCGGGAGAATGTATCTGCCAGAGGCAACATCCATGACATTGAAGGAGCCATCCTCGGGATAAGTCATCAGATATTTGTTGTGCGCGCTCAAGGGCGATGGCGTCGCGTAAGTATGATAAGTCGGGTGCCCTGTCATGACTCGCACCTTGGCGCCGAAGTTAGGATCCTTATAAGTGGCGCCCGGTTCGAGCGCCGCCGCCTCGGCCGGGAGCGGAAGCGGCGTGCAGATCGGCAGGTCCGGATAGCCATCGGCCTTCTTGCAGCCGTTGGGCGGGGTGAGATAGCTGAACGTCGCGCCGGCGCCCGCCGGGCGAACCTCCCATTCCACGGCGACAGTGGCGGAGGTCGCGCCGGACTTGATCACGATGTTTCCCTGGTACTTCCCGGGCTTCCGCTGCTCGCCACGCCAATTGACCAGACCGACCAGCAGGCTGGCAGGTGTCGTGCCGGCGGCAGCCCCGAGGCTCAGCCAGGCATCGTCGGGGTTACCGGTGGAAGCGGTAGCGGTCCACGTTTGAGGAGTCTCGCCGGCGGAACGGATGGAGATCGTCCCCCAGGTTAGCGGGCCGCGCTCCACCTGAAGAAGACGGAGCGCCTTCGGAGCGACGACCAGTCCCTGCCCGGAGAGCAGGCCCGGCAGGGCGAGAACAGCGGCCGCGATGGCCAGTCTTCGGGGGGAGTAAGCTCTCATGTCAGCATTTTAGCAGCCGCTTACAGGCGCACCTGTCAATGCGCGGCGAGGGCTCTTGTATACTGAGACGTAACTTCCGAAGAGGCACAGATCGTGGTGAAGAGAAGAGCATACGGAGCGTTCCGGGCGGTGGCCGTTTCCATGCTTATCGGCTGGGCCTGGTGTCAGGCGGTTGCAACACCGGACGCCGCCATGGAACGCGGGCGGGCGGGAGACTACGATGCCGCGCTCAAGGGACTGCGCGCCACGCCCAACCTGCCGAATGCCCAGGCGCTGGAAGCCGCCCTGCTTCGCGCCGGCGATCACGAGGCGGCAGCCGCGGTCTTACTCGCGCGAATGCCGGCGCCATCGGCCGACGACCTGGTGACGCGCTTCGAACGCGTGCGCCAGGGGCAGGACGACCAGGCACTTTGGGCAACGCTCGAGGCGGCGCCCGACCGTGCGCTGGAGTTGGCCGACTTATATCTTCAGTGGGGCTTGACGCGCGATGCGCTGGAGTTACTCGGGCACAAAGGTCCGACCGGTGCACCGGCCCCCGACGACGCGCTATTCCTGTATTACCGGAGTTACTGCCGCTCGCTGCTAGATTACCAGTATTACGCCGGGGAGGATCTCCGCGTCGCCGGGACGCGGAGCACGAAGGGCGTTTCTCCGCGGCTCGCATCTGCCACGGCTGTTTTGGAATCCGCCGTGAAGCGCAATCCCGCGGACGCGCATGCTCAATACCTGACCGGAGTGGTGTACTACAACGCGGGCCGGATGGAGCAGGCGCTCGACGCACTGGAGGGCGCGCTGGCGCTGCGTCCCGGCTTCCCCGAAGCGAAGGGTTTGCTGGCCAAACTGCCGGCGGGGCTTCCACGCAAACCGCGATCTGTCGCGCCCGCGGGGAGTTTGCCATCTGCCTCGAAGTCGGCGGGCCCCGCGGCGGCTTCCGCCCCAAAACTCGCGGTGGTCTCCGCACCGAAAACTCCTGCGGAGTTCGCCGCCGCGGCTTTGAGGCTCGCAGCGTCCGGAGATATCGATGGCGGGATGAGTTACTTTACGCCAGGTAACTTCTCTAACGCCAAGCAGGAGGACAGCGTACGCGAGGCCTACCTGGAACTCCGCTTGCGGCGCATTCTTGCCGCGGCGGCCGCGAAGCAATGCGGGGGACTGGAACAGTCGATCGCCGCGGTGAATGCTCCCGATGCCCGTCTTTCTTTCACGGCTGCCAGTTTCGCCGATATCATGAACGGGGCGCGCATTCAGTATCTGATTGGAACCGCCTACGCGGCCTGCGGAGACGTCGCCGTGGCGCGTAAACAGTGGGAGAACGCCTCTAAGATAGACGCCGGCATTGCGACCACGGATTATGCCTACCCGATACTGGCGCTCGCTCAACTGGAACCGGAGGTCGGCAAGGCGAGGTCGCGGAAAGCCCTGGTTTTCATCGCCAGGCAGATCAACTCGGCGGCCGCGGGTCATCAAGGCGCGCTGCTCTATAGCCAGGGACTGCTTCAGGCGCTGGTCGGCAAGCAGGACGACGCTGCGTCCAGCTTTCAGATGGGGGCGGAGTCGGGGCCTACGGGGATCGTCGAATATCTGAACTTAGTGGCGCTGCGCTCCGGCCGTTAGCGACTTACTCGCTCACCCGGCGCGAGCTTTCCAATCTTTGCGTGCCGCGAATATACTTACCGTATGCTTCGCGTCCCAGCATTCCTGCTTTTCGCGCTCTTGCCGGTGTTCGCCCAGTGGCAGCGAAAACTCGGCGATGACCCCGTGTTCGCGCAGACCGTCGACCGGTATCTGAAGTCTGCGGCGCAACAAGCGGCGCAATTGCCCGACCCCACGAAGCCTCCCGCGCGAGATACCTGGCAGCCGCTGAGCGACACCTGCTCCGCGCTCGTCAACGTGTACCGACTCTCGGGAGAGACGGTGTACCGCGACCAGGCGCGCCGCATCGCGGACTGGCTGCTCGCGTCGAATGACTACCTCACTCAACATCGCGATCCTCAACTGCCCTACCTTGGATGGGGTCCGGAGAGGCGCACGGGCTACTTCCAGTGCCACGATGTGAGCAGCTACCACGCCGACGATCTGTGGGACACCGTGTCCGTTACCCGTTGCCTGCTCAAGGTCGCTGAGGTGGAAGGGACGCCGGCGAAGTCGCGCTACTTCGAACGCGCCAAGAAGATCGCCGATGAATGGCCGTACGTCGATCGCACGCTGCCAAGCGACGGTCCCTACGCGGCGGCCGGACTGCGCTGGTATCGCAAGTCGACGGAGCCGTGTGAGAACCGATACGTGAAGAACACCAACATCGCGATGGGCGAGCAGCTATTCCGCATCTTCGCGGTGACCGGCGCGCCCGCCGATCTCTCCCGCGCCATCGAGGTGCTGCACACGCAACTCTGGGATATCCTGACGCACCGCAATCTGGCTTACACCAGTTACATGACTTACCTGGACCATTCGGACGCGACTTACTCCGAGCAGGCGGCGCATAACGATCGGAAGGTGCGCCGCGATGGCGAGGGCGCGCTCCGCTGCGGCGATCGAGACGCCTCATGCTGGAATCACCTGGGCTACGAAGGCTATGCGATGTTCAACATCCAACAACTCACCCGCGAGATGCCCGCCGCGCGATTTCCCGTTCCAGGCACGAAGGACGATATCGCGAGGACGGTGCGCGTGACGATGGACGCCTGGCACGGCTCGCGATTCGGCGACGCCGCGCGCTTCGATTGGTCCGGACCCGACAGCGCGACTCACGTGCTCGCGTACAACTGCGCGCTGCGCTTCTCCGCCGATCCCAGTTTCGACCGACAGTGCCGCGAGGGACTCCGCCATCGCAATACGAGCGCGACGCTGTTCTACGCGCTGGTGCCGGAATCGCTATTCCCGGCGGCCGCACACTAGTTGAGGTATGTTCGACGCATATTGGTATCCTGGTGCTTATGCTCAGTGAGAAGTTGCGCGAGTACGGCGTTGTCGGAGCCGGAGGCGCCGGGTTCCCCACATACGTCAAGGCGGAGTCTCAAGTGGAATTTATGATCGCCAACGGCGCCGAGTGCGAACCGTTGATCCACAAAGACGCCGAGTTGATGAAGCACTTCGCACCCGGAATCCTCGAGGGCATGACGTCGATGATGGAATCGACGGGCGCGCAAAAGGGGAAGTTCGGCATCAAGACGAAGAACGCCGAGTCGCTCGAAGCGCTCCAGCACAGCTTGAAGAACGAGCGCATCGAGTTCGTCATGCTCGGCGACTTCTACCCATCGGGCGACGAGTACGAACTGGTCTACACGGCTACCGGCCGGCTGATCCCGGCGGCCGGAATCCCGCTGCAGGTGGGCTGCGTGGTCAACAACGTGGAGACTCTGTACAACGTGGACCTGGCGCAGCGCGGCATTCCGGTCACGGAGAAATTTCTCTCTGTCACCGGCGCGGTGAAGGATGCGAAGTCCTTCTGGGTGCCGGTCGGCACCACGTTCCGCGAGTTGATCGCGCGCGCCGGCGGCGCCACCGTCGACGACTACGGCATTTTCATCAGCGGCCTGATGATGGGGACCCTGACGTTCGATCTCGACGACGTGGTGACCAAAACCACCGGCGGCCTGATCCTGCTGCCGCGCGATCATTACCTGATCACCCGTAAAACACGATCCACTGAGGAAATGGCGCACATCGGCAAATCGGCTTGCGACCAGTGCAGCTACTGCACGGAGTTCTGCCCGCGCTATTTGCTCGGCTATGAAGTGATGCCGCACAAGGTGATGCGGAGCCTCGGCTTCACCTTGACCGGCGGCGACATTTGGAATCAGTGGTCGGAACTCTGCTGCGCGTGCGGCCTGTGCACGCTGTACGCCTGCCCCGAAGATCTGTATCCCAAGGAGGCCTGCGACTCCGGCAAGCATGACCGTAAGGCCGCCGGACTCAAGTTCATCCAGCAGGCGCCAGTGGAAGTGCACCCGATGAAGGAGTATCGGCGCGTGCCGCTTTCGCAATTGCGCCGCCGCTTACAGGTGGAAGATTACGAGCGCGAGACGCCGTTCGAAGAGGGCGTGTGGCAGCCCTCGACCGTGCGCGTCAAATTGAAGCAGCACGCCGGACAGGCCGCCGCCGCGGCGGTCGCGGAAGGCAAGAAGGTAAAGAAAGGGCAGCTCATCGGGCGCGTGGAAGAAGGTAAACTCGGCGCGAACATCCACGCGAGCATCGACGGCAAAGTCCGCGCCGTGACCGCGGACTACATCGAGATTGTGGCTTAACAGATGGCAAAGAACTCAATCGGTTTAATCGAACTCACCAGCATCGCCTCGGGCTTTCTCGCCTGCGACTCCATGCTGAAGGCAGCGGATGTGGACGTATTGCTCTCCCGTTCGATCTGCTCCGGCAAGTACATGGTCATGGTGCGCGGCGACGTCGCTGCCGTCCAGGCCGCTGTCTCGTCCGGCATCAGCGGCGCGCGCTTTTCGGTGATCGATTCCTTCGTGATCCCCAACCTGCACGAAGCGGTGTTCCCCGCGATCGCCGGTTCGACGAAGGTCGAGACGCTGGAGGCGCTGGGCATCGTGGAATCGTTCTCGGTAGCGAGCCTGATCGAGGGCGCGGACGCCGCCGTGAAATCGGCGAACGTGCAATTGATCGAGATCCGCCTCGCGATGGCGCTCGGCGGCAAGGCCTTCGTCACGATGACCGGCGATGTCGCTGCCGTGCAGAGCGCGGTCGACGCGGCGGCGCAGATCGTGGGGCAGAAGGGCATGCTCGTGAATAAGGTCGTGATCCCGCACCCGCGCCCCGAATTGTTGAACGAAATGATCTGAGATTTGACAGCGCGAGCATGCGTCTGTTTAAATGAAATGACACACCTTGCTCCTCAGTAGCTCAACGGTAGAGCATTCGGCTGTTAACCGAAGGGTTGTAGGTTCGAATCCTACCTGAGGAGCCAAACTAAGCCACTTATTTTCAACACATACCGTACATAACGCGCGACTTGCCGCGTTGTGCCTGAAACGCTCCTCAAATTTTAGTTTCCTCGTCCTTACCCGAATTTCCTAGTCCTTGACCGCCAGGGTACCCCCAGTTTCACCCCAGTCCACGCGAGGGCAGTCGCGGAGAGGCGTTGCGGTCGGAGTACAGCTGGTCTTGCGGCTCTCCGCGGTCACGTAGCCCCGGCGCGCGGAAAGCGACAAAAGCGCGGAAAGTCTCCGGTCGCGTCACATCAAATCAGCGTACCCAATAGATGCGTTCTGGCGTAGAATCGAAATAGAGGCTCGGTTCGACAGGCCAGCGCAAAGCGCACCCTCCGAAAGAATCCTCCAAACCAACTCAGTTTTTTGACGAGGTGTGGATATGGTTTCTAACGTAGCGGCGCAACCCATCCAGCAGTGGCCGATCGACAAGCTCATCTTCTACGCTCGCAATCCCCGCAAAAACGACGCCGCGGTGGATCGCATGTGTGGCAGTATCCGCGAGTTCGGTTTCAAGATCCCGGTGCTCGCACGCAGCGACGGCGAGGTGGTCGACGGGCATCTGCGCCTGAAAGCCGCACGTAAGCTGAACATCGCGGAGGTGCCAGTAATCCTCTGCGACGAGTGGACGCCGGCCCAGGTGAAAGCATTCCGCATCATGGTCAATCGATCCGTCACCTGGGCGGATTGGGATGAGGAACTGCTCTCGCTCGAGTTGCAGGAGCTCAACGCGGAAGAGTTCGATCTGAGCCTCACTGGCTTCAACCCAAAGATCGACGATCTGTTCGCTCTCCCCGAAGAGGAGGAAGTGAACGTCGCGCCGCCGCTGCCGGAGAATCCAGTCTCGCGCACGGGTGACCTGTGGCTCTGCGGCAAACATCGCGTGCTGTGCGGGGGTTCGACAAGCGCCGAGGATGTGGCGCACCTCCTGGATGAGCGCAGGCCGCTCCTGATGGTGAACCGACCCGCCGTACGGCATCGAGCTCGACTCCGAGTGGCGCGATCGCGCGGGCCTGAACACGGCTCCTGGTCATAAGCGGACGGCGGCCAGCAAAGCAGCCGCCAAGGCCAATCCGCAGTATCCCGCCGAAGCAAGCTATATGAAGCACCGGACCGAGGGACACACCGAGACCACCATCTCCGGCGACACCCAAGCCGATTGGTCCGAGGCGTTCGAACTGGTGCCGAGCATCCAAAATCGCTTACGTATGGCACGCTTCGGTCTTCACCCGGGAAGTGCTCGACGGTCTGATCCGCATCGGGTTTTTGTACCCGCAGCAGATCATCTGGAACAAGGGACGCACGGTGCTCACGCGGACGCACTACTGGTATCAGCATGAGCCCTGCTGGTACGTGCGCAAGAAGAACGCTCCGTGGTTCGGCAAGGCCGGCGAGAACTCGACCGTGTGGGATTCGCCGTCGCCCAAGTTCATCATGGGCGGATCGGATGAAGAGAAATACGATCATCCGACGCAAAAGCCCGTTGATCTGATGCGGCGCCCGATCCTGAATCACATCAAGCGTGGCGAACTGGTGTATGAGCCATTCCTCGGTAGCGGAACCACGCTGGCCGCGGCCGAACTCACCGAGCGCGTCTGCTGCGGAATGGAACTGGATCCGAAGTACGTGGACGTGATCGTGCAGCGCTGGCAGACGCTTTCGGGGAAAGAAGCCAAGCTCGATGGCGATGGGCGCACGTTCGAGGCTGTTGGCGAGGAGCGCCGGAAGGCAGCCGCATGAATCGCGCGATGCCATCGCGAGATCGCGATCGTGGAAGCGCAGCTTCGCGCGGGTCATCGGGAGGTGCATGGACTGTGCCTGGCTCTGGCGGACTGGTCGGCGGAACTCCGGCTGCTGCAGGCGAGCCAACGATAGGCCCGCGCTGCGCCACAGGTGGCCCACGTTCGAAGGGGCGGCAGTCGGTTGGGGCGTCGGGCAAGGTGGCCGCGAATGCTCCCAGGTCGGGGAGAGGACCGGCGGCCGCTTGCGCGTGGGGAACAAGAGAAAACGCCGCCCGTTGCCAGGCGGCGCGTGAAGTGGTGGGAGCGAACGGCGAGCTACAGGATGTCGATGATCTCGCACGCGGTGCGGTACGTGCCGTCAATGCCCCGGGCCCACACTTTGTACAGTGTTGGGCAAAGGCCAGCGTCACCGTCCAACTCCAGCCGGCGCATCCGTTCGCGCAGATCGCTGGCAGCGGCTTCGCGCGCTTCGCTGATTGTGCCAATCACCGCAACTGGTTCGTGTTGGCCGTCCTCGCCCTCGGCGATCAACATCGCCAACCCGAGATCGGTGTCGGGCTGAAGCGGAATCGCGAATCCGTTGTAGCTCTGAAGCTGGTTCTTGGTGGTAGCCATCGTGTTTCTCTCCTCGCACCACGATTGATCACTCTTCGCGGCAAGAAGATCAAGCCGAATCTCAGCATACAACGAAGAAAAGCCCGCGACGGCCGAAGCCGGGCGGGCCAGGAGCGTAGAGCGCGATCCCTACGCGTTGATTCGGTAGGAGCGGGCTCCCGCTTCCGATTTGAAGGACTCGACCGTATACCCTGCCTTCTTCATCGCGCCAGCCATGAACCCGCGGACCGTGTGCTTCTGCCAGCCCATCTTCGTCATGATATCTTCCAGCGTGGCTCCCGTCGGCGTTTTCAACATCGCAACGACCTGAGCCGTCTTGCTGCCCTCGCGCGGTCCGGCGGCGCTCTCCGGCTTCGGCGCTTTGGGCTCTTTCTTGGCTTTGCGCGGCTTCTTCGCGGGAGTAGCGCTATCGGTGGCGGTTCCTTCGGCGGGCGCTTCCCGCGGCTCCTGTGCGCCAGC
>JAOAPT010000548.1 GCA_025463045.1 Candidatus Solibacter sp. | reverse complement strand
TCGCCATCGGCGGAACGTCGTGCGTGACCACAGCTCCCGCACCGATCATCGCCTTCTCACCGATCGTGAGGCCTGGCAGGATGGTGGCGTTGGCGCCGATGGATGCGCCGCGCTTGATCAACGTGCGAGCGAACTCCGCGGGATGCTGCCGGCTACGCGGAAACGGATCGTTCGAGAAGGTGGCGTTCGGACCGACGAAAACGTCGTCCTCCATCGTGATGCCGTCCCACACCTGCACACCGCATTTCAGCGTCACACGGTCCCCGAGGCGGACGTCGTTCTCGATGAAGGTGTGATCGCAGATATTGCATTCGGCGCCGATTACCGCGCCGGGAAGGATATGGGCGAACGCCCAGACACGCGTTCCCTCGCCGACCGATTGGCTTTCGACGATCGCAGTCGGATGCTTGATGTAGCTTTCAGGCAACGAGGGCCTCCACCACGGCCGCGACTTCCGCCTCCTCGAGTTCGGCGTAACAGGGAAGAGTGAGCACTTCGCGTGCGGCCTGCTCGGTTGCGGGCAAATGGACGCCGGTCCGCGGTGCGGAGGGTTGCAGATGATCGGGCACAGGATAGTGAATGTCGGTTGCGATGCCGCGTGCAGCGAGGGCCCCGCGAACCTCCTCGCGCGCCGGAGTGCGCATCACGTAAAGGTGTGCGACACAGTCGTCGCCAATTTCGGAGTCGATGCCAAGCGCGCTGTTATACGTCGCGGCGATCTCGCGGCGGCGCGCGTTCCACGCATCCAGATGGGGAAGCTTCGTGCGTAGGATCGCGGCTTGCATTTCGTCGAGGCGGCTGTTCCGCCCGTACTCCGCCGAGTGGTACTTCGAACTCCAGCCGTACTGGCGAAGCGATCGTACCCGCGCGGCGAGGTGCGCGTCGCTCGTGGTGATGGCGCCGCCATCACCGAGCGCGCCAAGATTTTTCGTGGGGTAGAAGCTGAAGCAGGCGAGCGTTCCCCAACTTCCCGCTTTGCGGCCGGCGAGCACAGCGCCGTGTGCCTGTGCGCAATCCTCGATCAAAGGAACTCCCACCTTGAGCAGCGACGGTAAGTCGGCCATGCGTCCGTAAAGGTGCGTGGCGATGACGGCCCGAACTTTCGGCGTGAGGCGGGCTTGAAGGTCGGCGGCGGACATGTTCATGGTGACCGGGTCGATATCGACGTAGAGCGCCTCCGCGCCGGCCGCGCGGATCGCGGCAGTGCTGTAGCCCCCCGCGTTGGCGACCGTGGCCACGGCATCCCCGGGCCCGATGTTGAGTGCGCGCAAGGCGAGTTCCAGGGCGTCGGTGCCATTGGCGACGGAGACGCAATGGGGAACGCCACAGTAGGCCGCGAACTCCGCCTCGAAGGCCGCGCACTCGCGTCCCAGAATGTACCATCCACTCGCCAGCACGCGGTTCACAGCGGCGGAAATTTCAGACTTTAGGTTCGTGGTCTGACGCAGAAGATCGTTGAGGGCAACGGGCACGCAAACATTATAAGTGGTTGCATCGTGACAACATATAACTGTGAAAATGCGGCGGATGACAGTAGAGGATATTGATGTCGGCCTGCGGCTGTGCCGGGCCAGCGGGTGGAATCAGCTCGACGCGGACTGGCGCTGTTTCCTCCGTGCCAATCCGGCGGGTTGCCGCGTGGCGCTGGTGGACGAAGAGGTCGCAGGCACGGTGACGACGCTGCGCCATGAAGATCACTTCAGTTGGATCTCGATGCTCCTGGTCGCGCCCGAGCGCCGGCGTCAGGGCATCGGCACGGCGCTACTGATGGAGGCGCTCCGCGTCTTGGAAGACGTACGCTGCGTGAGATTGGATGCTTCACCCGCGGGCAAAGCTGTCTACGAGCAACACGGCTTTCGCGACGAATATCCGCTGGTGCGGATGCGGGCCGAGTCGGTCGCAGTGGGCCCTGCCGAGGGAGTGCGGCCGATGCAAGAGTGCGACGTCGAAGCCGTGGAGAAGCTCGATCGTGAGATCTTCGGCGCCCGTCGGAGGATCGTATTCAATCACCTGCGTAGCAGCGCGCCGGAGTACGCATTCGTGGCGGAAACAGCCGGAGATCTCGCTGGGTACGCGATGGGACGCCGAGGATTCCTGTCGCCGCAGATTGGACCGGTGGTAGCGCGGGATGCGCGAATCGCGGCGTCCTTGGTGAGCGCGTGTTGCCCGCAGTCTTGCGTGTTGGACATTCCGCAGTACGACGCAGAGTGGCTGCGCTGGCTGGAATCCGCCGGCTTTCGCAGGGAGCGTCCATTCATGCGGATGTTCCGCGGCGAAGCGCCGGCATGTGGCCGGCCGGAGCTTCAGTTCGCGATCGCAGGCCCGGAGTTCGGCTGATGCTACTTCACGATTCCGACTGCCGCGGGCTGACGGAGCTTCAAATACGGCCGAAGCTTCTCGAGAGCCGCTTCGGGCGTGATGCCGTATTTCGCGCGCAGGGCGTCCTGCTTGCCGTGTTCGATGAACTGATCCGGCCAGCCGATGCGGACCACCGGTGTGGTGAGCCCGAGATTGTTTAGCTCCTCGAGCACCACGCTGCCGAAACCGCCGCGAAGCACGTGGTCTTCGAGCGTAAGGATGACCTCCACGGTGCCCGCGAAGAACTCGAGCATTTCGACATCGAGCGGCTTCACGAATCGCGCGTTGATGACAGCTGCGGCGATGCCCTCGCCTTCCAGCTTGCGCGCGATCTCTTCCGCCATAGGCACAAGCGCGCCGATCGCGAAGATGGCGACACGATCGTGATCGCTATTCTGTAGCAGTTCCGCCTTGCCGATCGCGATCGCGCGGGGAACGTCTTTCACAGGCGTCCCGGGTCCAAGTCCGCGCGGGTAGCGCACCGCGATGGGGCCATCCCACTGCATCGCGGTATACAGCATGTCGGCGAGCTCATCTTCGTCCTTCGCCACCATGTGGACCATGTTCGGGATGCCGCGAAGATAGCTGATATCGAACAGGCCGTGATGTGTGGGGCCATCGTCGGCCGAGAGTCCGCCGCGATCCATGCAGAAGACCACGGGCAGATTCTGCAGGCAAACGTCGTGAACAATCGGGTCGAAGGCGCGCTGTAGAAAAGTGGAGTAGATGGCGCAGAAGGGCTTGAAACCCTTGGCGGCGAGCCCCGCCGCGAACAGGACGGCGTGCTCCTCGGCGATGCCCACATCGAAGTACTTATCCGGGTGGTGGGGCTGAAAACGATCCAGGCCTGTGCCGTTGGGCATGGCGGCAGTGATCGCCACGACCTTATCGTTGTGGTCTGCGAGTTTCACCATCGTATCGGCGAAGACCTCGGAGTAAGTCCGGCGCCCGAGCGGTTTGGTCTCGCCGGTTTCGGGATCGTATGGCCCGAGCCCGTGAAATTTCTTCTGCTTCTGCATGGCGGGCTCGAAGCCCTTGCCTTTTTGCGTCAGCACATGGAGCAGCACGGGACGGTCCTGCTTCTTGAGATGCTCGAGAGTCTTGATCAGCGTCTGGGTGTCGTGTCCATCGATGGGGCCGAAATACTTGAGCCCGAGTTCCTCGAAAATGACGGACGGCCAGAGCATGCCCTTGGCGACTTCTTCGGCTTTGCGGGCCATGCGCAGCGCGGCCTCGCCGCCGACCATCTCGACAAACTTGCCGGCGCGGTCGTGGAGGTAATCGAAGCGCGGGCTGGTAACGATCTTATTCAGATAACTGGCGATCGCGCCCACGTTCTTATCGATCGACCATTCGTTGTCGTTGAGAACCACGATCAGTCGCTTGGTGTGGTGCGCGATATTGTTCAGCGCCTCGTAAGTGATGCCGCAGGTGAAAGCGGCATCGCCCGCGACGGCGATCACGTGTTCCTTACCGCCCGTCTTATCGCGGGCGACAGCCATGCCAAGCGCGGCAGAAAGCGCAGTGCCAGCGTGTCCCGCGCCGTACGAATCGTGCGCGCTTTCGGTGCGCAGCATGAAGCCGTTCAGTCCGCCGGGAGTTCGGATCGTGTGGAAGCGATCCTGGCGTCCGGTGAGCAACTTGTGGATGTAGGCCTGATGACTGACGTCGAACAGAAAGCTGTCGGCCGGGGTTTGAAAGACGTAATGGAGCGCGATGCTGAGTTCCACGACGCCGAGGTTCGGTCCCAGGTGGCCGCCGTTGTTGGAGAGGACAGTAATCAGCCGTTCGCGTATTTCGGCCGCCAGTTGGTCGAGCTCGGGGAAGGATAGCTTTCGCACCTGCTCTGGGGATTCGATTTGGTCGAGTAAGGTTGGCATAGATCAGCGCAAGATTTTCGCGGGTTAACCCGTCTGTGTATTTCCTTTATATTCTGGCACATCGTGTCCGATCAGGCGGAGCCAAAACCAACCAATCGCGCTGCCCAGGAAGTAGTACGGGAAGTCCGACCAGTCAAAGTAGGAGCCGAGAATGGTGCGCGCGACAAAGAAACTGCGCAGGTATTCGAGGAAGGGCGGATGCCAGAGTTGGAGAAACTCGAGAATGCAGGTGACGATCAGGACTCCTGCGGCGATACGCGCCGCCCTCACGCGCGGCAAAGCGAGGGCTAAGACAAGACACCACAGGACGCAATAGAGAACACCGCCGAAAGAATCGTTAACCCAGTGAGCGCCCGGTCCGCGATAGCGCTTTCCGAAGAGTCCGGCGGGAACGACAATTGCGATCGAGATCAGCGCAAGAATCGCGCTGCGGTATCGGCGAGAAGGCATGAGATTGTGGACGGCGGCTTAGGTAGTCACCTGCGCGTGATTCAACGCGGCGACCAGAGCTACTCCCCCCACAATATTACCGATCAGTGCCGGCAGAATAAACCCGAACACAACGTGCAGCCATGAAGCGGCGCCCGTGGTTGCGACGAGCAGCGTTTCGATCGAACCAGCGACGACGTGCGAGAATCCGGCGATGCCGATCAGCCAGGTGATGGCGACGATCACAAAGAAGCGCGCGTGCTCCGCGAAAGGGAGCACCCACACAAGCATCGCGAGCAACCACCCGGCGAAGATGCTGCGGAACACCACCAATCCGAAGCTGGCGGTGAGGGACTCGCGTCCGATTTGCGCGAAAGCGCCGCGCACGGGCGCCGCAAACAAACCGGTATTGCCCAGGACCCACGCAATCGCGAGCGCACCCGCAAGGTTGGACAGCAGGACGACGGCCCACAGACGCGCGACGTTCAAAAGCGTGGCCCGGTCTTTCCGGTGAAGCAGCGGAAGAATCGGCGTGAGGGTGTTTTCGGTGAACAATTGCTGACGTCCAAGAATGCAGAGAACGAAGCCGGCGCTGTATCCGAACTTGGAAACCAGCGGGCTCCATGGCGCTTCGGGCAATCGCGAACGCATAATGCCCTCACAGATGATCGAGAAGCCCATCGAGAGTCCGGCGGCGAGCCCGGACCACGCCAGTGCCGAGGAACTCCGCTTGAGTTCCTCTTCCCCTTCGCGTCGCACGGCTTCGTGGACGACAGCGACGGTGACGGAACTGCGCTCCTGCGCCTCCCGCTGCTCCGCCTCGCTGAGTTGAAGTTCGTTCTCGGCCACGGCTCTGCTTACAGAATGCAATGGGTCGGTGTCTGGGACTATGCGGTTGCTTACAGAAGATCAGGCGGGGCGAATTCGAACCGCCGAAACATAACGCGGCAATCTCGTGAATTGACAAGCCCGTAAGAAGGGTTATCATTTGGATTACTCCCCCGAAGAACGCGAAGGCAAAGCGTGGATCTTACGAAAAATCCTGTCATTCTCGAATCCGATCTACCCGGCATCGCGCACCACGCGCGAGGCAAAGTGCGCGACGTCTACACCGTGGACAAACGGCTGCTCATCGTCGCCACCGATCGCATCTCGGCCTTTGATTACATCCTCCAGAGCGGCATTCCCGATAAGGGCCGCGTGCTCACGCAGCTTTCCATCTTCTGGTTCGATTTCCTGCGCGACGTCACGCCCACCCATTTCCTCACGGCCACCGTCGACGAGTATCCCAGCCCGCTGCCGCAATTCCGCGACCAGCTCGAAGGCCGCTCCATGCTCGTCAAACGCGCCAAGATGATCGATATCGAATGCGTCGCGCGCGGCTATCTCTCCGGCTCCGGCTGGAAGGAGTATCGCGAGCACGGCACCGTCTGCGGAATCCCGCTGCCCGCCGGACTCCGCGAGAGCGATAAGCTCCCCGAGCCCATCTTCACTCCGGCCACCAAGGCGCAGAGCGGCCACGACGAAAACGTCAGCTTCGCGCACGTCGTCTCCCTGATTGGCGAGTCGCTCGCCGCGCGCCTCCGCGATCTCACGCTCGAGATCTACCACCGTGCCGCGCGTTACGCCGAAACCAAGGGAATCATCATTGCCGACACCAAATTCGAGTTCGGCTTTGTAGGCGACGAACTCGTCCTCGGCGACGAAGTTCTGACACCCGATTCCTCCCGCTTCTGGCCCGCCGATACGTACAAGCCCGGCGGCGCGCAATTCAGCTTCGACAAGCAATTCGTTCGCGACTACCTCGAATCCATTCAGTGGAACAAGCAGCCGCCCGCGCCTTCGCTGCCCGATGACGTCGCCGAAAAAACCAGTGAAAAATATCGCCAGGCCTATCAGATTCTGACTGGCCGCGCCCTATGAACTGGCTGGATTTTGTGCTGGCAGTCATCCTGCTGGCCTGCTTCGTTGGAGGCCTGCGCCGCGGCTTTTCCCGCCAGGTCATCGGGCTCATCTCCGGGGTCCTCGCGCTGCTCCTCGGAATCTGGCTCTACGGCACGGTCGGCGGAATGCTCAAGCCCTATATTAGTTCGCCCGTCGTCGCCAATGCCTGCGGCTTCGCGATCGTCTTTTGCGGAATTCTGCTGGCCGGTGCGGTCGTCTCTTATATTGTCGGAAAGTTCCTCAACG
>JAOAPT010000529.1 GCA_025463045.1 Candidatus Solibacter sp. | reverse complement strand
CGCGGCCTTCGCGAGGCTGGGATGCACGGTGTTGATCACTGTGGCGTTCAGAATATCGCCCGTCTTGGAGATGACGGCGCGGATGACGACCGAGCCAGTGATGCCTTGCTGCTTGACGTCGGACGGGTACTCGGGCTTCACTTGGGAGATCAGCTTCGACACCTGCACGTTGCCGCCGATCGGGATGCGCTGCGGTGCGGCCGCTCTGGGTACGACGGGCGCGGGTGTAGTGCGAGTGCCGCGGACCTTGACGGTTTCGGCGATGCTGCCGATCTCGAGCGCGACATCGGCGCGAGAGCCGGCTCCGGCGACAACTTCGATTTCCCGCTTGCCGATCTTGAAGCCGGCGGCGCGTACTTCGATTGCGTAATGGCCGGGCGGGATGGCGGCGAACCCGTACTCGCCGGCTTCGCTGACGACGGCCACTTCTTCATTGCGGGCATCGAGGTTCTTGATGGCGACTTCCGAGCGCGGCACGCGCGCTCCACTCGGATCGGTGACGATTCCGGCGAGGGCGCCGCGCGGCTGCTGCGCGTATGAGGTCACGGAGGCGAAGGGCAGGAGGATGGCGCACGCGAGCATAGCGACAGCGGCGGCGCGGCGAGTGAGCGGCGCGCGATTGCGGGTGCGATCGAGCAGGGCGCGGACGCGATCTTCGAGGTCGCCCGCTTCAGCCATCGCGGGGGCGTCGGCAAGGCTGGCCTGGCGCTCGACGAGGACGCGGGCGAGCTCCATCAGGTGTCCCCCGTAATCGGGCGCGGTGATGCCGCGGCGAAGTACGGCATCGTCGCAGGCGAGCTCGCGCTCCTTGCGGAGTTGGCGGGCGGCGGTCCAGACAAGAGGGTGGAACCAGTAGAGCGAGCAGGCGGCCTGCGCGGCGAGCTGCGCGAGCAGATCGAAGCGCGCGACGTGGACGAGTTCGTGGAGCAGGACGGCGTTGAGGCGTGCCGCGGGCCATTCGCGCGATGCGGCCGGCAGGAGCACGATGGCGCGGCGGATTCCCCACGTCATCGGCACGGCAGCATCGGAGGACTCGAGCACGCGGATGCGGCGGCCGATTCCGAGGTCGGCGCGGATCTGTTCGGCGGCGATCTGCGCGTGCAGTGCGGGATGTGCGGTGCGCACGATCCGCGACATGCGCCAGGCGCCGGCGGCGAAGCGCCCGAGGACGAGGAGGACGCCGATCGCGTAGAGGTAAAGCGGCGAAGGCGTCGCGATTGGTGCGGGCGTGGGCGACGGGCGCCCGGTCGACGCGGGTATCGCGGTGGTGCGGACGGCGGGCGCTGGGGCAGGGGACGGAATTGCGAATCGCGGTCCCACTCGCATCGCGGCGGGGAGCAGGAGCATCGCAATGAAGGCGAGTGTCCAGACGAAATGACGCACTGCCGCCGAAGCGCGCCGCGCGCCGTATGCCGCGGCGAAGGCCGCTGCGAGAATCACTGTTCCCCTCACTACAAAATGCACGACGAAATCCAACCACGTCATGATTGCTCTCCTTCTTTTCTCGCCTCTTCGATCATCTGTGCGATCCGCGTCAGGTCGCTCCTGGCGGACGAAAGATCCAGCAGCGCTGCGACGGTGTCCTCCACGCTGCCGGCGAAGAAGGTCGACACCATGTGGCGGAGCGCCGACTTGCGCGCCGATTCGCGCGCCACTACCGGGAGGTACACGTAGCGCAGCGATTCTTCCTCGTGGCGCACGTGCCCCTTTTCCTCGAGCACGCGAAGTTTGGCGCGCACGGCCGAGTAGGTGGGGGCGTCGGGCAGCGCCTCGTGGATCTCCGCTCCGGTAGCGCGTCCGCGCTGATAGAGGATGTCCATGATCTGGCGCTCGCGGCGGCTGAGATTGCGATGTCCGTCTTTCCGTATGGCCATTTTGTTGACTGCTGCAAATGCAGCAGCATGTTGCATAAATAGCATCGTCGCCGGGGCGTGTCAAGGGGGAATACAATGAGATTTGCAGACCACCGTCAGTGACCGATCTTTCGCCCGCTATGCATGGGGCGTGCTCGCCTTTAATGTAGGCGTTGTGCTCTGGGGCGCTTTCGTGCGGGCCACGGGCAGCGGTGCGGGGTGCGGGCAGCATTGGCCGCTGTGCAACGGCGATATCCTGCCGGTGGCGCCCACCCTGAAGACGATCATCGAGTTCACGCACCGGGCGACAAGCGGGATCGACTTGGCGATGGTCGCGGTGCTGGTGGTCTGGGCGTTTCGCGCGTTTCCACGGCGTCATCCGGTGCGATTGGGGGCGGTGCTGTCGGCGGTGTTCCTGATGACGGAGGCGCTGATCGGCGCGGCGCTGGTGTTGCTCGAACACGTGGCGGCGAACAAGTCGACGGCGCGCGGGTATTCGCTGTCACTGCATCTGATTAATACGTTGACGCTGCTGGCGTGCCTGACGCTGACGGCGTGGTGGGCGATGGGCAAACCGGCGGTGCGGCTGGCGGGTCGAACGGCATGGATGGCAGCGGGAAGTCTCGGGCTCGTGATGCTGCTCGGGGTGAGCGGGGCGATCGCGGCGCTGGGCGATACGCTGTTTCCGGCGCGGTCCCTGGCGGAGGCGTTCGCGCAGGATTTCGACCCGGCGTCGAGCATCTTCGTGCGGCTGCGGGTGCTGCATCCGATAATCGCGGCGGTCGCGGGGACGTGGCTGGTGTTTTACGCGGTCGCGATCGCGGGGCGGCGTCCGGACTTGCGGACGCGGGCGTGGGTGCTGCTCGCGCTGATCGGCGGACAACTGCTCGCGGGGACGGCGAATCTGCTCTTGCGGGCTCCGGTGTGGATGCAGATGGTGCATCTGCTGCTGGCGGACGCGCTGTGGATTTCGCTCGTGATTCTATGCGCGGGAGTGCTAAAGTCCGACGCGGTTCTTGCCGATAAGTAGGACGTGATCGGTCTTACGTTTTTGATGTTTCTGATGGCGGCGGATAAGCCCGCCGATAAGCCCGCCGAGACGTTTCAGACTGCGATGGCGAAGCAGCGCGCCGCGATGGAAATCCAGCGGGCGGCGGTTCGCAAGCAGATGGAAATGGCGGTCGAATGGCGCGGGGGAAGCGCGGAA
>JAOAPT010000521.1 GCA_025463045.1 Candidatus Solibacter sp. | reverse complement strand
GGGCGGGATTGACGGGCGGGACGGCGTACGCGCTGGCGAGTTGCTGGATCGGGATGGGGCGGTTGGCGGAGGCGGGGAAGTTGTTGCAGGAGATCGATACGAAAGTCGTGGCGCAGTTGGCGGGGATTCCGGATTGGTACGCGAATGTGGATCTGGCGCAGGCGGAGATTGCTTATCGGCAGGGGGATCTGGCGGGGGCGCGAAAGCATCTGGAGACGGCGGCCCCGGTATTTCAGAAGGCTGATGCTGAGCCTTATCAGAGGCGGGCGCTGGATGAGCTACGGGCGTCGGTGGATAAGTGACGGGCATTGAGGCCTTAAAACAGAAGATAGCGACAAGCAAAGAAAAAAACGTTCGACGCCGATGAACGCCGATGAACGCCGATAAGAAAAGGATGAGGTCAAAGAAGAGAATGCGATTGCGCCACGTGGGTCTGCGAAGCGGTGAGAGAGTTAGACGGAACTTACTTTTGCTGGAGTTGGATGAGCGGGCCGGTGTGGATGGGGCCGACGGGCGCTTCGGGGAGAGTTTGGGGGTCGCGCCAGTTGTCGATCGTGCCGGTCTGGTGGACGCAGGCGACGGTGCAGCGGGGGGCGCAGCCTTTGGCGGTGCGGTATTCGCGGCGGATGTCGTCGACGGTGTACTCGAGGAGCGGCTTGCCGGGATAGCCGCGCTGCTGGGAGCAGTAGTGGACCAGGCCATCTTCGCAGACATAGAGGTAGCGGGCGCCGGCGCGGCAGCGCCATTGATTCTCTCTGCCGTGCGCGATGTTGTCCTGGAAGCCGTTGATGCGGGCGTAGCTGGATTTCTCCATGGCGCGCATCGCGGAGTAGACTTCGCGTTCATCCTCTTTTAGCGGCTGGAGCTGGCCATCGCCATCGTGGATGATCCCGATGGTCGAGGTGAAGCCGAGTTCGAGCGCGCGCTTGCCGATCACGAGCGCGTCCTTCGGACTGTGGATGCCGCCGCCGACGACGCTGTTGATGTTCACGTGAAATTCGGCATGTTCGGCGAGGAGCTGCAATTTCTTGTCGAGCACCTTGAGGCTCTTCTTCGAGACATCGTCGGGCATGACGTTGTCGATCGAAATCTGCAGGTGTTCGAGGCCAGCGCGATTGAGGCGCTTGATGCGATCGGCGGTGAGCAGGTAGCCGTTGGTGATCATGCCGGCGATCGCGCCGTGGCTGCGTATGCGAGCGATCAGCAGGTCGAGATCGGGGTGCAGCAGCGGTTCGCCGCCGGATATCGTGATGATGGTGGTGCCGAGTTCGGCGAGGTGGTCGAGGCGCTGGTACATGGCGTCGACGGGCACGGGCTTGGAGAAATCGTCGTACTCGTTGCAGTAGGTGCACGCGAGGTTGCAGCGGCGCATCGGGATGATATGCGCCAGGATGGGGTGATCGGTGGACGTGAGCCCTTTGGCGATCATGCGGATCTCACGCGCGCGGCGGACGGCCGAGAGTAAGGTGCGGCGGAGATGTAAGGCGTGCGACATAGAGGAGAAAGAGCTTTTATTACAACATATTCGGGCGAATGGATCGAGTCTGAGGAAGCGATTGGGGCTTAACGGGGGTTGAACGGTAACCATAACAACCTGGGCGCAACCCCGGGGGTTAATCGCGGGATATCAGCGGGTGTTGCGGCGTTTCCTTCCGGCGAGCAGGCCGAGCACTCCGGCTCCGCACAGCACGAGGGAGGCGGGTTCGGGGACGCCAGCGGCTTGCGGCGCGACATCGATCGAGACGCCGCCCGCGTTATCGAAGACCCCGGCATCAGGGGTGACGAAGACGAGCGTGGTGTCGACGGCGAAGGTGAAGGTGGAGACGCAGAGGCTTCCGGATGCGCCGCAGGTTCCGTTGAAGGCGTCGGTGGCGTTGGCGTAACCGGTGGAACTGGTCGCGCCGCCGAAGAGATATTTCGAGCCGTCGGCCTGGTCGAAGACGAGGTAGTTAGTGATCCAGGGTGTGTTATAGGTCCAGGCCGTGTAGATGGCGTCGGCGTTGAGCTGCGGGTTCACGAGCGAGAAGGTGTATGTGCCCGCGCCGACCGCGAGCGTCGGCGCGCCGGCGTACGGGAAGCGCCAGCCATCGAGCCCGACCTGGCCCCAGTTCTGCACGCCGTATTTTGTGGCGTCGACGTTGACGACGGTAGCGCAGGCGATGTGCGCGGCGAGCAGAAAAAGCGCGGCGACGCGAAGTTTCGTTTTCATGGTTTCCTCCGAGTTGAGTTGAGAAAAGATCCTCAGGAGGGAACGCCGGAGAAAACTGGATTTCGGATCGCGCTGGGCAAGAAAAAACGGCGGACCCGAAGGTCCGCCGTTTCGAGATGCCGCGAGGCGATCAGAACGTCAGGCGCAGCGCGATCTGTACGATGCGCGGTGCGTAGGTGTCGGTGATCTGACCGAAGGTGCTGCTGGTGATGGTGGTATTCGGTTCGCGGAACTGGACCGTGTTAAACAGATTGAATGCCTCGAGGCGGAGTTCGCTGTTGAAGCGTTCGCGGCCAAGAGGTGTGCGCTTGGCGAGCGCCAGGTCCATATTGGTGCGGCCCGGCGTGCGGAAGGCGTTGCGGCCCAGAGTGCCATATGTCCGCTGTGCGGGGTTGGCCACCGGGTCGAAGCCGGCGGCGGAGAACGCGGCGATCGAGAAGTTCGCCGGGTTGAAGTAATAGTTGCCGGTCTGGCCGTTGACGGTGAGGGAGTTCTTCGGATCGAACGTGGTCACCGAGCTGCCGACGAGATTGGCGCGGACGAGGTTGGGATCGCCGGCGGCCGAGGGGCCGGTGCGGGTGCGGCTGCGCGAGATGCCGGCCAGCACGTCGAGCGGATAGCCGGTGTTGAAGCTGACGATGGGGTAAAGGCTCCAGCCTCTCGCGAGCAGTTTCGGCGCGCCGTGGAGGCGGTCCAAGGGCATGTCCCAGCCGCCGGAGAAGACGATGCGGTGGCGCACGTCTTCATCGCTCGAAGCGCGGAATTGCTTGTGGTTGTAGTACGGCACGCGGCTATTGCGTTCGCGGAATCCGGACGTGGTGTCGATCGCGTGGCCGTAGGTCCAGGCGAGCGTGAAATACGTCGTGCCAAGGTACTTCACTTCGGCGGGACCCTTTCGCAGGCTAGCCTCGAGGCTGTTGTACTGGCCGTTGCCGACGTTATCGAACGTGTCGAGGTAGCTGAAGCTGGAGTTGGTTTCGCCGGGCTGCCGGTTGAACAGACGCGACGTGGTGCCGAGGGCGAACGGGTTGGAATCCAACAGTCCGGTGAGCTTGTGCGAGTTGTTGCCGACGTAGTTGACCTCGGCAGTGAGGTCGCGTGCCAGGGTCTGCTGGACGCTCAGGTTGTACTGATAGATATACGGCGTGCGCAGGTGCGGATTGACGAAGTAGACGCCGCCGCCGCCGAAGGGGAGGAATCCGGCGTCGTCGAAGTTCAGGTTCTTGGAGGGCGGCTTCGACGGGAACGGATTGGTCGAGCCGGCGGCGCCGAAGGGATCGCTGAAGTAGTTGACGGCGGTGGTCGGGTTCTTGGCCAGCGGATCGAAGAACAGATCGGCGAAACCGAAGAACGGCGCCTGACCGTTGTACTGCAGGTTGTCCTCGGCCTTCAGGATGTCGTAGAAGACGCCGAAGCCGCCGCGGATGCTGGTGCGGCCCTTGCCGCTGGGGTCCCACGCGAAACCGAAACGCGGACCGAAGTCGTTCTTGTCGGGGAAGTTCGCGCCCTTGGGAGCGCCGGTATCGCCGGGGAAGACGAGGCCGCGCGGGGCATTCGGGAAGACGGTCGATTTCTGGCCGTAGTTGAGGGAGAAGGCGCGGCCGCGGGTATCGAGCTTGGGAGTGGAGTAGTCGTAGCGGAGTCCGAAGGTGAGCACGAGATTGCTGCGCGCGTGCCATTCGTCCTGCGCGAACCAGGAGTAGTATTTCGAGCGGATGTCGGAGGGCGCCTGCGGAGATTGCGAGTACTCGTCGGGCAGGCCCATGAGGAAATCGGCGCGATCGTTGCCGCTGCCGATGCCGCTCGTGCCGGAGAAGTAGAACTCGCCGTTCACGTAGAAGTCGTAATTGGTGTTGTTCTGGTAGACGCTGTACGCGCCGCCTAGTTTGATGTTGTGATGGCCGCGCGTCCAGGTGAGGGTGTCGGACCAGGAGTAGGTGTTATTGATCAACGCCGTGGGGCCTTGCGGGCTGAATCCGGTGAGAACGCCGCCGTTGGAGAACGAGAGCAGCGGCGGACCGGTGGGATCGTCCGGCGTGATCTTGATGCCGAGTGCGGCGGCGTTGGGCTTGGAGTAGGCGGGCACGGCCTGCAAGGTGTTGTTGCGCTGCGCGGTGAAGCGAAACTCGTTCAGCAGCGTGGGAGTGAAGGTGCGGGTGTAGGCCGCGTTGCCCAGATAGTTATGAACCTTGTTCAGGTAATCGAAGCCGTTTACGGCGGCGCCGTTGAAGAAGTTCGTGGGATTCAACGCCGGATTGCGTGAGGCGCCGAGCGTGACGGAGATGCGGTCCTTTTGGGTGAGGTTCAGGTCGATTTTCGGGGTGATCTCATCGCGATCGTTCTTGGCCGGGATCTGCGGCACGACAACGCCGGTCGCGGAGTTCGGGATGAGCCCCGCCTTGACGAAGTTCTGCGAGATGGGATTGATGCGCGTCGGATCGATGATGCCCTGCGCGGCGAGACTGGGATTGGGCTGGAAATACGGGACCTGAGCCAAGTAGGCGACGACGCCGGGTGACGGGCCGTTGCGGGCGCTATTGGAGCGCGAGAAATCGCCATTCAATTCCGCGGTGGTGAAGACCGACGTCGCAGAGGTCGGGCGAATTTCGCTCTGCCGCTGCCCCTGGTAGCTGAGGAAGAAGAACGCCTTGTTGCGGCCGTTGAATTTGGGGAGCATGACCGGACCGCCGAGCGTCGCGCCGAACTGTTGGCGTTTCAAGATGGGACGGGGCGCGCCGCTCTGATTATTGAAGAACGTGTTCGCGTTGAACGCATCGTTGCGCCCGTAATCGTAAGCGCTGCCGTGGATGTCGTTGGTGCCGGATTTCGTCACGATGCTGATGACGCCCCCGCCGTTGCGCCCGTATTCCGCGGTGTAATTGCTGGTCAGGACGCGGAATTCCGCGACCGAATCGGGATTCGGGTTATAGACGACACCGTTGTTCAATAAGTTGTTGTTATTGCCGCCGTCTAACAGGTAAGTGATCGAATCGGTACGCGAACCGGCGATCGAGTAACTGAAGCCACTGGGCCCCCCGGATGGGCGTTGGAGCGTGACGCCAGGCTGAAGAGCCACCAAGTCGAGAACGTTGCGGCCGTTCAGCGGAAGGTTAACGATGGGCCGGCTGGTCACGGATCCGCCCAAGGTGGCGTTAATGGTTTCCACCCCGGCCGCCGTGCCCTCGACCTGTACGGTTTCACTCACACTTCCCACGGTAAGTTGCAGGTCGACGTGCAAGGTTTGATTAATGTTGAGCTGCTGGTTGCCGATCAGCAGTTTGTTGAAACCGGTTTTCTCGGCTGTGATCTGGTATTGTCCGATGGGCAATTGCAGAACCTGATAGGTGCCGTCATTCGCGCTGGTCGCCTCGCGACTCAGCTTGGTATCCACGTTAATTACGATGATGCGAGCACCCGGTACAGTTGCTCCAGCCGGATCCATCACGGTTCCGGCCACGCGGCCTGTTGCATCCTGCGAGCAAAGCTGCTGCGCACCAAAGAGAAAAGCTCCCGCTGCAAAGACGGCCAGCCCGTTACGACGTCGATTCACCATGTTTTCTTATCCCCTTTTTAAACGCTGAATTTCTCAGTTGACGTATAGTTTACAAAAATGTACCCAAATTGTTTGCGGTCCCTCGCGTTTGGTCCAACGTTAACGGTGTGGGCGCAGGCGGTCCACCGCTCCCGTCGAGGGTGGGCGACGCGCTAGTGCGAGACAATTTGACACCCGTCACCGCAAGTGATAAGTGTAAGAGTCTTCACGAGGACTAGAAATGGCTGACGAGCAAACGCCGGGAGCCCCCGACGCGGCTCCTCCCCCCAAGGGAGAGGCCGCGGGACCACCGGTAAAACCAGCCGCTGACGCCGCGAAAGCGGCACCTCCGAAGCCAGCCGCGGCAGCACCTCCGAAGCCGCCCGCGATCATGGCTGCCACACCCTGGGATAGCGACCTCGCCCGTGAATTAAAGGAGAGGTTCGGCGAAGGGATCAGCGAGACTTCGACGTATCTCGGGCAGAACTTCATCGTGGCCCGGCCGGATTCGGTGATTCCGATCCTGGAATATTTAAAGCTCGAAGCGGATTTCGATTACATGGTGGACGTCACCGCGGTGGATTGGCCGAAGCGCGCCGAGCGGTTCGACGTGGTCTACGTTTTGTATAGTTTTTCGCGGAATGAGCGCGTGCGGGTGAAGACCTACATCGCCGAGGGATTCCAGCCGGAGACCGCGGTGGGAGTCCATCTGACGGCGAACTGGCTGGAGCGCGAAGTCTTCGATATGTTTGGCATCGAATTTGCGGGTCATCCGGATCTACGCCGCATTTTGATGCCCGAGGAATGGCAAGGACACCCCTTGCGCAAGGATTACGGAATTCTCCAGCAGGACCAGCGCTGGGTGCGGGAAAACCTGGAAATCGAAAGCGGCCAGTGACGTCAGTATGCCGGACTCTACTTTTCTAGACTCCACCGAATTAGTTCTCAACATGGGCCCGCAGCACCCCTCCACGCATGGAGTGTTGCGTGTCATTCTGAAACTGGATGGCGAAAAGGTTCTGGGAACCGACTGCATCATCGGCTATCTGCACCGCGGGGTGGAGAAGATCGCCGAGAACCGGACGTATGCGCAATTCAATCCATATGTCGACCGGATGGATTACGTGGCGGCGGTCTCGAACGGCCTAGGCTACTGCCTGGCGGTGGAGAAACTGCTGAACGTGGAAGCGCCGCCGCGCGCGCAGGCGATCCGCGTCATCCTCACGGAACTGAATCGCATCGCGAGCCATCTGCTGTGGCTGGGAACGCACGCCCTTGATATCGGCGCAATCACACCGGTATTTTACTGCCTGCGCGAACGTGAGGAAGCGCTCAAGATCTTTGAAAAATACTGCGGCGCGCGGTTGACGACGCACGCCTTCCGGATCGGCGGACTGTTGTACGAGACGTATGACGGCTTCGAGCAGGAGATCCGCGACTTCTGCAAAATGTTCATCCCGAAAGTGGATGAATACGAGGAATTGCTGACCAACAATCGCATCTGGGTCGGGCGGTTGAAGGACGTCGGAATCCTGAGCGCGGACGAATGCAAGGAGTTCGGAGTGACGGGCCCGGTGCTGCGCGCTGCGGGTGTGAAGTGGGATCTGCGCAAGGCGCAGCCGTACTCGGGCTACGAGAAGTACGATTTCGATATTCCGACTCGCCAGAACGGCGACACCTACGACCGGTACATGGTGCGCATGGAAGAGATGCGGCAATCGGTGCGGATCATGGAGCAGGCGGTCGAAGGGATTCCCGAGGGGCCGATCATGGGCAAGGTCGGCAAGGTGATCAAGCCGGCCATCGGCGAGGCGTATGTTTCGATCGAGGCGCCGAAGGGCGAACTTGGGTATTACATTGTGAGCGATGGATCGACGCAGCCCTACCGGTGCAGGGTGCGGCCGCCTTCGTTCGTCAATCTGCAGGCATTGGACCGGATGATCCGCGGCGGCTTGATCGCGGACGTGGTGGCGGTGATCGGGACGCTGGATATCGTATTGGGCGAGGTCGATCGCTAATCGATTTGGTGCTAATGGATTTTGATACTGAGGGAATGATATGACTGGGCTACTGAAAAAAATCTTTCTGGTGGATCTGTTCCAGGGCCTGTTTGTGACCTTTCGGAATCAGAATCCCAAGTACATTTACACGGAGCAGTATCCCGCGGAGCGGCCCAAGGTGGCCGAGCGGTACCGCGGCGCTCCGCGGCTCAACATCAACCCGGATAACGGGGAGACGCTGTGCATCAGCTGTAATCTGTGCGCGCTCGCGTGCCCGGAGAATTTGATCGTGGTGACGAGCGAACGCAGCGAAGTCACCAAGCGGAAGGAACTGATCACCTTTACTTATGACACCTCGCGCTGCATGTTTTGCGGCTTGTGCGAGGATGCGTGCCCGGTGGACGCGCTCGAGCTGACGCAGGATTTCGAAATGGCGAGCTACACGCGGGAAGGCCAGATCTGGGACCGGCAGGCGCTCGAGGAAGGGCCGAAGCCGACGCAATATAAATGCTGACCGACACGATTCTGTTCTACATTTTCGCCGTGTTGGTCCTGGGCGGAGCTATCCTGACCATCACCCGGCGGAGTGCGATCCACAGCGCAATTTCGCTGATCGTATCGCTGCTCGGCGTGGCCGGCCTATACCTGCTGCAGCAGGCGGAGTTTCTGTTCGCGGTACAGATTGTGCTCTACGTGGGCGGCATCATGGTGCTGTTCCTGTTCGTCATCATGCTGGTGAATCTGGACGATCAGGCGAAATTGCGGCAGTTCAACAAGCAGTGGGCGATCGCGCTGGTCGCGGTTGCGCTGGTCGGCGCGCAGATCGGCTGGTTCCTCTATAAGGGGAAGGACACTTTCCGGATCGCGGACGTGGTGGCGCCGGGAACTCCCGCCGGACTGGGCAATGTGGAGCAGGTGGCCAACTCGCTGTTCAGCGAGTACCTGCTGCCGTTTGAGATCGCTTCGATCCTGCTGCTGGTTGCGGTAGTGGGCTCGGTGGTGATGGCGAAGAAGAGGATCTGACGATGCACCCGATCACACCGGTACATTATCTGGCCCTGAGCGCGGCCCTGCTGCTGATTGGGACGGTAGGCGTGCTGACGCGGCGCAACATCGTAATTATCTTGATGTCGATCGAGCTGATTTTGAATGCCGTGAACATCAACTTGATCGCGTTTTCGCACGCGCTGCAGAATATCAACGGACAGATCTTCGCCATCTTCGTGATTACCGACGCCGTGGCGGAGGCTGCCGTCGGGCTGGGCATCCTGATCGCGCTTTTCCGGAACAAGGAAACCGTGCAGGCGGATGAAATCGATTTGTTGAAGTGGTAGGAACAACGTGAATTTTCTCGAGCTAATCTGGCTGATCCCACTCTTCCCGCTCGCGGGAGCAGCGCTGATGTTCTTTTTCGGCAAGACGCTGGATCCGCAGCCGAAGAGCGAGGACGCGGTGGCTCCGGGCGTGGAGCCGATCTTCGAGCACGGCCACGGGCACTCGCATGATCACGGACACACGCATGATCATGGGCATACGCATGATCACGATCACGATCATGATCACGAGCATTCGCACGATCACGACCACGACCATGGGCACGATCACGCGCACGGGCATCACCATCACTCGCCGCTGAAATTCCTGGTCAACCTGATTTGTCCGGGGATGATTCTGTTGTCGTTTATCTTCTCCGCCGGCGCCGTGTGGCAGCTTTCGCAGCAGGCCAACCACGTGCAGCAGGTCGTCCAGTTCGAATGGATCGCCGGGCTGCCGTTCCACATGTCGAACGGGCAACTCGCGACCTTCACGATCGACTGGGGATTCCTGCTCGATCCGTTGAGCTCGGTGATGATCCTGGTGATCACCGGCATCGGCTTTCTGATTCACGTGTACTCCACGGGGTACATGGCGCACGACAACGGGTATTACCGCTTCTTCGGGTACCTCAATCTGTTCGTCTTCTTCATGCTGATGCTGGTGCTGGCGAACAACTACGCGCTGCTGTTCGTGGGATGGGAGGGCGTGGGGTTGTGCAGCTACCTGTTGATCGGTTTCTACTTTCACAAGCGGTCGGCGGGGGATGCGGGGAAGAAGGCGTTCATCGTCAATCGCGTGGGCGATGCCGGATTTATCATCGGCATGTTCCTGCTGATGAGCACCGTCGGGACGCTGCGCTTCACGGATGTGAATGCGGCGCTGCGGGCGGGGGCGTTCACGCCGGAGGTCGCGGGGATCGGGACGCTGACGGTGATCACGCTGTGTATGTTCTTCGGCGCGACCGGAAAATCGGCGCAGTTCCCGCTGTATGTGTGGCTGCCGGATGCGATGGAAGGTCCCACGCCGGTGTCGGCGCTGATTCACGCGGCGACGATGGTGACGGCGGGCGTCTACCTGATCGCGCGCTCGTCGGCGCTCTTCGAGCTGACTCCGATCACGTCGACGGTGGTCGCATCGATCGGCGCGTTCACCGCGATTTTGGCGGCGAGCATCGCGCTGGTTCAGACCGATATCAAGCGCGTGCTGGCGTACTCGACGGTAAGCCAGTTGGGGTACATGTTCCTCGCGCTCGGCGTCGGCGCGTACTGGGTGGCGGTCTTCCACCTGATGACGCACGCGTTCTTCAAGGCGCTGCTCTTCCTTGGTTCGGGCTCTGTGATTCACGCGATGGGCGGCGAACAGGACATGCGCAGCATGGGCGGGCTCAAGGACAAGATCCCGATCACGTTCCGCACGATGTGGATCGGCAGCGTGGCGATCGCGGGCATCCCGGGACTCGCCGGCTTCTTTTCCAAGGACGAAATTCTCTGGCAGGCGTACAGTTCTCCCAAGGGCTCGACGATTCTGTGGATCGTCGGGTTGACGACTGCCGCGATGACCGCCTTCTATATGTGGCGGATGATGTACATGACGTTCTACGGCACGTCGCGCGTGCCGGCCACCGTGCATCCGCACGAGTCGCCCGTCGCGATGACCGGTCCGCTGGTCGTGCTCGCGGTGGGCAGCGTGCTGGCCGGTTGGCTCGGCGTTCCGAAGCTGTGGACGGCTTTCGGCGAGAACTTCCGCGGAC
>JAOAPT010000490.1 GCA_025463045.1 Candidatus Solibacter sp. | reverse complement strand
TGGAAGCAGGTGGATCGCGACGCCAACAACGCCGATCGCTTCATGCCCCAGTGGGAGGAAGTCGAGGCCGCCTGCCGCCGCGTGATGGAGCTGCGCATGAGCCTCATCCCCTATCTGCACGCCGCGTTCGTCCGCTACCAGCGCACCGGTCTGCCCCCGTTCCGCGCCCTCGTGATGGACTATCCCGACGACTCCGCCACCTGGCCGATTGATAACCAGTTCCTGATGGGCGAGTCCCTCATGGTCGCGCCCGCCTTCGCCGGCGAACCGGCCCGCTCCGTCTATCTGCCCGCCGGCGACTGGCATGATTTCCGCACCGGCAAGCGCTACTCCGGCACGCAGAAGATCAACGTGCGCCCCACGCTCGAAGAGATCCCGATCTTCGTCAAGTCCGGTGCTGTGATCCCGCTCGCCGAGCCCACCCTGCACACCGACGACCCCGCCAGTTGGAATCTGCACGTCCAGATCTACGGCGCCGGGCCGGCCCGTTGCACGCTCTACGAGGACGACGGCAGCTTTACGCCCGCCCTGCCCGAAGTCACGCTTGCCTGGGACGGTCGGCGCCTCGCGTTCCCGCGCACCGGGCGATATCGAGTGGCTGAATGGAAGCGCATGGACGCGTAGTTACGCCGTCGCCCGCCGGGCGATATCTTCGAGGCCGCGCTCCCGGGCACGCGAGTGGTAAACGCTAACCTATGTCGCAGCAACCTAAAGTATTTCCGAGATCTTCGAGGCTGAGTTTCGCGGAGCACAATTCAAGCGGCGGATCTTATGAGCAATATGCAGAGAACGAAATCGTTTCACTGAGGCTCGGATGGCGTCGGAGTTTGCAGCACGGGACGCTGGTTCGCAAGGCGGCGCAATGGTTCTGTGTGTGGGGTGGGCACGAATTTGGACGCAGTGCAGCGGAAGCGAGTTCGTGGCCCGCTTATCAACGTTGCGATTCCGTTCCTTCTATGGGTGTGTAGCCTACCACAAAAGACTCGCGCCCCTTGTCAGAAATCCTAGTTGGTTCTGGCCGTAAAAGCGTAGGATCTAAGGCAAGGAGATTGACCAATGTCTCTCAAAAGACCACCGTTTCTCATCTGCCTGAGTTTCACCCTGCTGTTCTCCATTTGCATGGTCAACAGTGGTTTTGCAAAGGAAGACGGCTTCACTACCATTGACGTCCCGGGCGCTACCTACACTCAAGCCAATGGAATCAATTCACCGGGCGACATCGTGGGGTACTACGGGAACGCCACGGCTGACCATGGCTTTCTGTTGAGTAGGGGCGCGTTTACCACCATTGACGTCCCGAGTGCTTCCCACACCGCGGCCAATGGGGTCAATCCCGAAGGGGACATCGTGGGGTTCTACGTTGACACGGCGCGCAGCGAGCACCATGGCTTTCTGCTGAGTAAGGGCGCGTTCACCACCATTGACGTCCCGGGTGCTTTCAGTACCGAAGCCAATGGAATCAATCCGAGAGGGGACATCGTGGGTTTCTATATTAACGCCACGGGCCTTCATGGCTTTCTGCTGAGCAAAGGCGCGTTCACCACCATTGACGTCCCGGGCGCTTTCTCTACCGGGGCCTATGGAATCAATCCGAAAGGGGAGATCGTGGGGTACTACAATAACGCCATGGGCAACCATGGCTTTCTACTGAGCGATGGTGTTTTCACGAAGATCGATAGCCTTGTCACTAATGCCACCGCAGCCTTCGGAATCAATTCACAGGGAAACATCGTGGGGTTCTACGAGGGCGGCGTTGGCCTCCGTGGCTTTCTGCTGAGTAAAGGCGCGTTCACCACCATCGACGTCCCTGACGCTTTCATAAGCGCGACCCGTGGAATCAATTCACAGGGCGACATCGTGGGGTACTACAGGAACGCTACGGGCCTCCATGGCTTTCGGCTGAGCCAATAAACCCTGCTCGTCGATTCTGCGCGATTTGAGCGACAGTTGTCCCACCATGAGGAGTCTCTCGATCCGGACGCCTTTTGCCAGCCCGCGTGCATTGATAGTTTCGTTGCACGGTACCGTGTGACAGCTTGCGCGTGCCCACGCTTGAAGTTATGGGCCCCACTGTGACCAGGAAGGGTACGCGAGCGAATCGGAAATCTGAACACGTGAGCAGACGACGGCAGCTTTACGCCCGCCCTGCCCGAAGTCACGCTTGCCTGGGACGGCCAGCGCCTCGCGTTCCGCCGCACGGGGCGATATCAGGTGGTCGAATGGAAGCGCGTGGACGCGTGATTACGCGGTCGCCTGCCCGGCGATATCTTCGAGGCCGCGCTCGCGGATCTCCTGCTCCCGGATCAGGAACTTCTGGATCTTCTTCGTGACCGTCATCGGAAAACTGTCGACGAACCGCACGTACTGCGGGATCTTGAAGTACGCGATCCTGCCCTTGCAGAACGCCTGGAGCTCTTCGGCCGTCGCAGCTTCGCCCGGCTTGAGCTGCACCCACGCGAGCACCGTCTCGCCGAGCCGCGCATCGGGAATACCGATCACGTACACATCGGCGATCTTTGGATGCGTGTGCAGAAAGTCCTCGACCTCGCGCGGATAGATGTTCTCGCCGCCGCGGATGATCGTGTCCTTGGCGCGTCCGCGAAAGCTAAAGTAGCCGTCCGGGCGCATCGCCGCCAGGTCGCCGGTGTGCAGCCAGCCTTCGGCATCGATGCAGGCAGCCGTCGCATCGGGGTCCTCGTCGTAGCCCTTCATTACCAGATAGCCGCGCGTGCATAGCTCGCCCTGCTCGCCGGCCGGAACGCGCGCGCCGGTCTCGGGGTTGACGATCTGCACCTCGGTATTCGCCAGCGCCTTGCCCACCGTCGCAACGCGCAGCTCCATTGGGTCGTCCACGTCCGACATCGTGATGACGGGCGATGATTCCGTCTGGCCGTACGCGATCGTCATTTCGTGGCAGTGCATGCGCTCCGCCACCGTGCGCATCACCTCGATCGGGCAGGGAGCGCCCGCCATCACGCCGGTACGCAGCGACGTGAAGTCGAAGCGCGCGAACTCCGGATGCATCAGTTCGGCGATGAACATCGTGGGCACGCCGTACAGCGCCGTGGCCCGCTCACGGTGGACCGCCTCGAGCGTGGCGAGCACTTCGAACTGCGCCGAGGGCAGAATCAGCGCCGCGCCCGTGACCACCGACACCATCGACCCGATCACCGAGCCGAAGCAGTGATAGAGCGGCACCGGCGCGCAGATGCGGTCCTGTTCCGTGGCGCGCAGCGCCAGCGAGATCGACATCCCGTTGTTCAGCAGATTGTGGTGCGTCAGCAGCACGCCCTTCGGCGAACCCGTCGTGCCCGACGTGTACTGGATGTTGGCCACATCGTGCGTGCCGGGCGTGGTTCGCGGGCAATCCCGCCCGCCCGCGAGCATCGCGTCCCAACTCGCATCGCCGAGCCACACGACGTGCTCGAGCGGCAGCGCCTCGCCATTGCGCGAGTTGTTCAGGATCTCGCGGTAGTCCGCGCGCGAATCGCGCTCGGGCAGGAACAGCGCGCGGATCTTCGATCTCTTCAGCACGTACCGCAGCTCATGCGAGCGGTACGCCGGATTGACGTTGACCAGCACCACTCCGGCGCGCGCCGAGGCGTACTGCAGCAGGATCCACTCGACGCAGTTGCTGGACCAGATGCCCGCACGATCCCCCGTGCCGAGCCCGAGGCCTGCGAGTCCGCGCGCGACACGCGTCACTTCGACGTCGAGCTCACTCCACGTGAGCCGTAGGTTCTGATGGCAGACGATCAGGGCGTCGCGTCCGGCAAACCGCGCGGCGGTATCGGCAAGAGCCTCGGAAAGGTTCTTTTCGAGGAGCGGCGCGGCGGGTCCCCGGGAGTAGCTCAGCGGTTCCAAGGGAACAGTGTACCCCCGATCGACCGCGGCCTGACTGCGAGCCTTGAGCAGCGTCCGCATCCACCCGACAAACGTCAGCACCATTACTTTGGCGCCGGCAGCCGCTGTATCGGTGTGATACAGCGGCTTTTATCTCTTCCGCGACCAATCTTGCCGGCCCCCGGTCATACCTTTCAGAACTGAAGCTTCGCACCGAGCTGAATCAGCCGTGGCGGAAGCCGGTCACCGCCGATCGCGCCGAATCCCGCGTTGCCGGTCGTCGTATTGGGATTGCTGAAGTGCGGGGAGTTAGCCAGATTGAAGAAGTCCGCCTCCAGCCGCAACCGGCGATTCTCCGATCCGAGCCTGGTATCCTTCGCCACGGAGAAATCCCAGTTGTTGAGGCCCGGTCCGCGCACGTGCCCCACGCCGCTGTTGCCGAAGGTATACGGCGGCGGATCCGTGAAGCAGCTTGTATCGAACCACTGGCTCACCTTTTTCGGCGTCGGCACCGACGAGCACGTGATGTTGGCGTAGTTGAAGCCTCCGTTGTTGTTCAACTGGTTGTTGCCCGTATGGATCCCCAGCGGCTGCCCCGACTGGAACGTCGTGATGCCGTTCACCGACCAGCCGCCCACCACGTGACTCACCGCGCCACTCGAACCGTTGAGGAAATGCTTTCCCTTTCCGAATGGAAGTTCGTAGTTATAACTGATCACCACATTCTGTGGAACGTCCACCAGCTTAAAACCGTTGCTCAACGTGTAGTTCAACTTGTCGTTGAAGGGATACAGGATATTGTTCGTGTTGTCCATGGTCTTTGAGAACGTGTAGGACACCAGAAACGAGATACCGTTGCTGAAGCGCTTGTCGAATTTCGCCTGCAGCGCGTTGTAGTGCGAAGTGCCGTCGCCGTTACGCTGGTCGATCGTCGGAATCGTCGGTGCCAACGAGAAGAACGGGAGCCGGGGGGCCACCGGTCCGGGGCCAGGCACCGCTGTGTTGATTTGCAGGTCGCGATACAGATGCACGCCGTGCGTACCCACGTACGCGATCGAGAACATCATGTCGCCGCCCAGTTGCCGCTCGATGCTGAAGTTCCACACCTGCGCCTGGTCCTGCTTGAATTTCTTAGCAACGTAGAAGACTCCGAGTCCGGCAGGCGGCGTCAGGGTTCCTCCCGGCGTGTATGGAACCGAGATCGGGGGGAGCAGTCCGTTGACGCTCAAACTCCAAAACGGGGTGAACGGCGTCGGCGTGGTCAGGCGGTTGAGCAGGAAGAAGGGGAAGTTTCGCTCCAGCGTTCCGCCGGTAGCACCGAAATTGTCGGGGAAGTAACTCATGCCGAATGCCGAGCGGATCGCCGTCTTCCCGCCGTCGGGAGAATAGGCCAACCCGAATCGCGGACCCCAGTTGGCGTAATTGTTATCCACATCGGGTCCTCGGTTACTCGACGAAGCCACATCGATCAGCCCCGTATTCGGATTGAAGTTCGATTGCCGGTTATATTTGTCGACCGGCCGCGTAAAGAGGTCCCACCGCACGCCCGCGTTGATCGTCAGTTTCGATGTGATGCGGAAATCGTCCTGCACGTACAAGCCGAGAAAGGTCATCCGAACCGCCGGCACCGTGTTTACGAAGTCACGATTCACGGCGTTCGGGAATCCGAGCAGGAAGCTTGCGTACGGGTTACCGGTGCCGGACGCTCCCCGGTTACTGGTGTAGTTCCCGTCGAAACGGAAGATGCCGCGCGGGTCGTCCTGGGAATTCGTCAGGCTCGATTGGATTCGCTGCACGTCGCCGCCAAACTTGATTGTGTGCTTGCCTGTTACCCAGGTAACGGAGTCCGTGTAGTCGAAGATGTTGGCAATCCGTTTGGCGTCGGTCCAGCCGGGGTCGCCCGTCAGCGCATTCCCGCCCACGCCAAACCCCGAAATGACGAACTGAGCAATACCGGACGTGTACGGCAACCCTGGTATGTTTCCGTTTGGAATACCCAAGGCGTTGTTTTCGTTAATTCCAAACTGATTCGCCGTGTCTACCACGTTAAATCGGTTAAAGCCTACGCGCGCCTCGTTCACGACCCTGGGCGTGATCGTTCGATTCCATCCGATCACCGCATTCTGGTTCATAGCCTCAGAGTTAGGTCCGCCGAATAGAAATTGGTTTGCCGGCGAAGGCTGGGTGTACGTCTTGTGTGCTACCGATTCCCTTCCGAAGATATGGTCCTGCTGCGTCAACATCCAGTCGATTTTGATGTCGCCCTGTGGCGCGTTAACACGATTAACCGTGTTATCCACGTAATTGTTAGAGAAGCCCGGCAGAATCGGCAGGGGTAGCAGCGCCTGCAAGTTTGCAGCGACCGGGTCGAAGCGGTTAGAGGGTACTGTCTGGTTGGGAAACAGACTGCCGTTGAGCGGATCGTAAATCGGAAGCTGATTGCCCTCGGTGAGAATACCTTGCCGCTGCAGAGCCGTGGGCACCGTGACCACGTTCGTCTGCCCTTGATGCGCGACCAGCTGCTGATAGTCCGCGAAGAAGAACAGCTTGTTCTTGACGATCGGGCCGCCCAGTAGTCCGCCGAACTGGTTCGACTTGTATGGTGCCCGGGACCGGGCGAAGAAGTCCCGCGCGTTCAGCGTGTCGTTACGGAAGAAGTCGAATACCTCTCCATGGAATGAGTTAGTGCCCGACTTGATCGTCAGGTTAACAATGGCTCCACCGAAACTCCCATATTCGGCGTTGGGGTTGCTGGTTTCAACTTTGAACTCTTCAATCGAATCCAAAGGTGGCGTGATGCTGATGAACGAGTTGAGCGGTTCGGTGTTGTGTACGCCGTCCACCATATAATAGTTACCGGACCAGGGCAGGCCGTTCACGACCGCTTGCGTGGGCGTGAGCGCCCCCGCCGCGGACGGGTTTTCGGCAAAGTCGCTCCATCCCGCCTGGATAGTCCCGGGTACGATCGTGACCAATTGCTCGAACAACCGTCCGTTCAAGGGCAGCGACTCGATCTGGCGTGCCCCTATCACATGCCCCAAGTCTGATGTAGTACTTTGCACCAGAGGCGCGTCAGCGGTCACCACGACCTGCTCGGTGATGTTGCCTGGGCTCAGTGTGAAATCCATACGGCTGGTCTTCTGCAACTCCACCGGTAACCTTGGAGTAACCGCGGTACGGAAGCCGGTTAGCTGTGCCGACACTTCATATGTGCCGGGCGGCACGGTTGGAAACGTGTAGTCTCCATCATTGTTGCTTGTAGTGGTCAACTGCAGTCCTGTATCGACATTCTTTATGGTGATCTTGACCGAGCGAACCAGCGCGCCGCTGGCATCGGTGACCGTGCCCAAAATACTGCCGGTAATTGCCTGGCCGAGCATAATTCCGGCCAGTATAAAAAAAGACGTCAAGAGACGCATCCAGGCCTTTGACATAAGAACTCCTTATTTGTTGGTACCCCTGCTTGCACCAATTCCACCAGATAGCTACGCTTCCTACAAGGTGAGTTGACGTGATCTTGACCGTCAATCGCGCAATCGCGCGGTTCGCGTCTGGCCGGATCGGACGGGGGCTGTAACCGAGATCACTCTTTGGTCCAACCGCTGTTCGATCGAGGCGCGAACGCGAGCGCCGTCCAGAAGAATCTCCGGAGCCCGTCCGGTCGCTTCCAGCGGCCCCGGATACGCGAACGATGCTTTCCAGTAAAATCCAGGCCCCTTTCGATTGGTCACCATGGTTTCTTTTGTCCCGGCATGCCGCACGTCGATCTCGTTCTGTAGCACCGGAAGTTGAGTCAGCCCGACCCACTCCAAATCGTTCGGGAGCATTGGGAGTGTCTCGATCAGGTGTCGCGTTGCATCAGGCGATATGCCCATTAAACCCGTTGTGATCGCACCGATCACAGCGAACGCCACCTCCGGCATTCCCCGTCCCCGGAAGTTCGGATCCATGAGCTCCAGTAGATCTCGGTATGCCGTAACCTTTCGCCCGTAGCGAAACAGAATCTCCGGGACATAGGAGAATGTTTGATCGAAGGGCGGCCGGTTCTGCTCCAGTGAATCTAGTGCCGCGCTGGTCTTCACCCCGTCCTCCGGCAGGCCGAACAGTAGGGCGAACACGTTCACGTCGGCGATGTAACCTGCATGGAAGCTATGGTCCGGCAGCATCAACGAGTAGTAGCGGCCCTGCACAGGATTCCACCATTCGGTGTTATACCGGATTCGAATCGCCTGCGCCTTTTCCCGGTACTCCTCGGAAAGCTTCTGCGAAAGGCTGCCGGCAAGCCCGCGATGTTCCTGCATCGATGCGTAAACCAGATATCCCTTGTACTCGGCTGCCAGTAAGTCCCCGCCTGCCAGGGGTTTCGGGTCTTCCTGATAATAGGATGGGATGCCCCGTGGCCGCGCCTTTGGGCTGCTCTCCATCAAACCGTCGTGATTGGGGTCCCAAGCTGCCACATAGTCGGTCACCGTCCGATCGTAGAAGTTGGAGAAGGCGGAATCGAAATAACTCGAATCTCCCGTCCAGAGAAACTGGCGATAACACGCCTGCATGATGTCGAAGTTAGCCGGCAAACAATACCAGAAGTGCTGATCGTCCTGATAGTCCGCAGGGGCGGGAAACCCGTCCTTGTTGATTTCCCAGTACCCGCACCACTTCCGCTCGGCGGAAATGCTGACAGCAAACCGGCGGAGCATGTTCCGCGTGTGTGCCGAGAGGCCGAGGGCCGACGCGCCCAAGCTCTGATGCGCCACGTCACGCATGCAGAAGGCATGCCTTGTTCCTGCGGTGCTTTCATACCATTCGCCAATTGCGTCTCCGGTATAAGTATTCGCAAGGGCAAGCTGCTTGGCCCAGCGAAAACCGGACGTCAGTTTTGCATCGGAAGCCTCGATTCCCACAAGTCCCGAAGCGGGACGGATGGGGCTGGGAGAGAGTACGGGGCGGTGCAGATACCATGCCCCTATTCCGCCGGCCACAAGGCAAGCTGCCAGCGGCAACAGAAATGGCCGCCACGAACGCCCTGACGGAGGGACTATGGGAGGAACTTCACGGGGATGGAAGATCGGAACGTAAGAGCCTTTCGGCACCTCGAGAATGATCGTCTCGCTGCCGCCGGCTCCAGTAAAGTAATGTTCAAGACGCTGGCGCAGAATCCGCGCCTCGGTCCGGACAATGCTATCTTCACCCGTGTTGTAAGTATCCGGTCGGCCGAAGACCCGATGCCCGATAATCCCTTCGGTGGCATCGTGCGCAGCGCCCGCGAGCTTACACTCAACGATATAGTTAAGAAACTCACTCAGACGCTTGGCGCGCCGGAACTCCGGACTCGCCAAAATCCGGCCCACAAGTTCACGGCATTCCTGCCCCGCTGGATCACGGACCGTGATCGGACCAGCCACAACTTGGCTCCCTACGTATAATACGCGCTGGCGGACCTTTTGACCGTAAGTTAACTGTGAATTCTCCTTGTGACTGTAACGATCCACGCTTCTCGGGGCAGCACTTGTGATGTATTGGGAGCGCCAACAGCAAGGGCGGATCCCTTCAGACTTAGCCCTGTGGCGTCAATGAAGTCGTAACATGAACGAATGGCTTGCGCGACTCCTTGGTCCACGTCGCCCAAGCAGTTGTGACGGTATTATTCCTCACGCTGCTTTATAGTATCCGCTTCAGGGTAATCACCAAACTTCAGGGTAATCACCAAAGACGTTTACGATCCATTTAGAAAACTCGCCGCGACGCAAATGCCCATCCCACGCGGCGGCCTGTGACCACAGAACTAGCCGCCCTGACTCCCTCAACTTTTGGGTCAAACAGGCTGTCCCAATCGTCCCGTACGCACGATTCACAAGGATGAGGCGAAAATTAGGTCTGCCAAATTCTCAACACTCGTGATATAGTTCCGTTCCAAAAGGAGGCGATATGCAACGAATTGCGAAGGCCGCTGTATGCGGTTTTTTGTTTACCGGCGCCTGCGCCTTTGCCCAAGTTGGGGCAGATTATCTCGATATGACGAGGGTACAGGTCCGCGGAGATAAGACGAAAGAATTTGAAGACGCCATCAAGAAGATGGCCGAGGTCAACCGAAAATACAAGGGTGATCGGTGGGTGGCGCTGAGCACGGAATACGGCGAGTTCGGCGGCTATACCTTTTCTTCAACGCGAGAAAACCTGGCAGCCGTCGAAGAAGGCATGGGAGCGTTCCGAAACGCACTGAAAGAGGGGCTGGGGCCGCTGGGCGACAAGCTGATGCGCGACCTGTCGGCCTTCTCGGCATCGGGCCATAACGAGATCCGGCATCGAAGATGGGATCTCAGCGTGAACGGGCCGGCCAGCAGGGAAGATCTCTTGAAGACGATCGCCCAGACCCGATGGATCCGGACACTCACGCTCGGTATGAAACCAGGCCGAAACCTGGAATACATCGAAGCGTGGAAGCCCTTCGCGGCGGAACTCCAAAAAATCTCGCCGGCAGCGCCGGTGTTTCTTTCCGAGGCCACCACTGGTTCGCCGGCCCTGTTCGTGGCGATATATCACAAATCCTGGGCGGAGATGGATGCCATGGACCCGGGCGTGCAAAAGGCGCTCCAGTCGGGGGCTTACCAACACCTGATGAAGACCACTCAGGACACCGTAGCGGCCAGCCAGTGGGAGATACTACGCATACGGCCGGAACTGAGTTGCCCGCCGGACGAAGTGATCCAGGCCGATCCGGCGTTCTGGAAACCGAAGCCCGCACCGTCCGCAGCACCGAAGCCGAAGACCGATGCACCGGAAAAGAAGTAGACCTGACGGCGGCCTCGTCGCATTCTTTCCGAGCGTTTCGGTGACGCCTTGGGATATGTGCTGCGCCACGCGACATCATGCCGACTTTTCGGGAGTGATCCAGCCGACTTCCGGGTCGCCGACCAACGGCCCACAATTAGCAATTTCGCCTGTCGAGCACGACGGCTGGAATCTCGTACTTCTTCAGCAGCGCCGGCCAGTTCACGACCAGGGTCATTGACGGCGTCACCTTGCGCTCGTCGCGCAAATAGCCATCTTTCACTTCCACGGCCATCATCTGCGCGTCTACCGTCACAGAGAACAGTTCTCCGTCGTCTACTCTCCAGGCCGCCGGGTACCATCCCCCGTGGTGGAGACCTGCCATCTGCTCTCGCCGCCCGGAAACCTGCGGACATAGATTTCGTCCCTCCCCGTTTCGCGGGATCGATATGCCAGCCAACGCCCACCCGTGAAACAGTGCAGCAGTTATCGCCGGCGCACAATGAGTTGTCCTAACGTTGGCCTTGCGTTTTAATCCAGATGGACGATACCGCGCCGGACGGCTACTGCGACTGCCTCGGTGCGGTCATGAACCGAGAGCTTCGCGAAGATGATTTTCACGTACCCCTGCGTGGTCTCCTCGCTGATGTTGAGTTGCCCTGCAATCTCCTTATTCCGGAATCCCCGCGCGATGAGGCGCAAGACATCCATTTCGCGATTCGTCAACACCGGTTGCAACATCCTTTCCGTCAGCCTTTGTGCTACTGCCGCCGGAATAGGACGTTCGCCGCGGGCGACCTCACGGATAACCTGCACCATATTCTCCGCGAGCATATCCTTGAGCAGGTAAGTAATGGCGCCGGCTTGCATGGCGCGGTAGATGTCGTCGTCTCCCTGGTAGGTGGAGAGGACGATAATCCTGGCGTCGGGGTACTCGTCACGGATCGCGCGGATGGCGTCCACGCCGCCCATCTCCGGCATCTTCAGATCCATCAGCGTGATGTCCGGCCGGTGCTCGCGAAACATCGCCACGCCCTCCAGGCCGTTCGCCGCGGATGCGATGACCCGCATGTCCGGCTCGGGGCCGATGGTGGCCGCTAACCCGGTGCGGATCATCGGGTGATCGTCAATTACGAGGAGTCTTATCATCGTTCTCCTAGGAAGCGAGCGGAACGCTCACAGAAATCTGTGTGCCGCATCCGATCGCAGTGGTGATCAGGCATTTTCCGCGAATCTGGGCCGCGCGCTCCTGCATAGTTTTCAGGCCCCAATGACCGCTTTTGCGGCTGCCCTCCTTATAATCGAACCCCTCGCCATCGTCCGAAATGCGAAGCCTCAATAATCGCTCGCCGTACTCCAATGCGACATGGATTTCGCGTGGGCGCGCATGACGGGTGGCATTGTTGGCGGCCTCCTTTGCGATAAGGAGCAGTTCCTCCGCCACTTCCGGTGGACAGGGGCGCGGTTCGCCCGTTGCCGTGAAGGTGCAGTGGGCCGTAGTGGCCGGGGCAAGGCGCTTCACAAGGTCACGCAACACATGCTCGAGCCCTTGTTCCTCTAACTCGGGATTCCGCAGGTTCCAAACCTTGGTTCGCGCGTCCCGGAAACACGAATCCACCTCGCGGCGAACATGATCGATCAGGGAGCGTGCCTGGTCCGGCGTAGACGCCACCTCCTTTGAGATGCCATCAAGTTGCAGCGAAACCCCGGCCAGATTCTGTAGCAGCGTGTCATGGAGTTCCCGCGCAATGCGCGTCCGCTCGGCCAGCCGTTCGGTGTAGCGGAGATTGACTCGCGCGGTAATTTGACGTAACCGAAGCAGATAGACGAGCCAGATCAAAGTGGCGCCCGCAAGCACGTACAGGCCGTTGACCCAGCCCGTTTGATAGAAGGCCGGTTCAATTTCAAAGTTCCAGGAAGCCCCGGCTTCATTCCAGATGCCATCGTTGTTGCAGGCGATGACGCGAAACGTGTACTTGCGTGGACCCAGGTTGGTGTAGAAAGCATCTCGCAGGTTTCCTGCATCCTGCCAGTCTTTGTCCGATCCCTCCAATTTGTAGCGCGCGCGCACACGCTCCGGAATCGAAAGGCTCAACGCTGCATAACCGATGCGCAGATTCCTGGTGAGCGGCGGCAGCACGGTGTTCTGTGACACCGGATACGGCTTTCCATCCGCAACCACAGAGCGGATCGCAACCGGCGGCGCGAGAGGATTCCTTCGAATGCGAGCCGGATCGATGCGCGCAACGCCGCGGGGTGTCGCGAACCACAGAATTCCGCCGGCGTCCCGAACTGCGCTAGCCATCGGCCCTAGCAGTGGCAACTCCGGTAAGTCGCTGACCAGATCGAAGTTCTCTACATTGATAGCGTGCTTCGTATCTCGCAGCGCCAGGTCGAGTTCGCGTTGCGGAATATGGAGTATGCCGG
>JAOAPT010000475.1 GCA_025463045.1 Candidatus Solibacter sp. | reverse complement strand
CGACGAGGACTAGTGGGCACCCTCGTACTTCGAACGCGAAAGCCTCGCTCCCGACGGCGAAGGTGACTTAGCGGGAGTAACTTCGAACCTGCATCCCTCCGCCTGGCGACTTGTCGTCCAAGTGGATGAGTTCCGGATACCCGACTACTCGTCCACAATCGCCTCACTTAGTTCTAAGCCCATTTTGTTTCACGATCAAGCGACGGGAACGCGACTTCCCAAGCGGATTGGGCGATGCCGATGACGGGATCGAATTCTTGACTGAGTGCTCTTATTTCTTCAGCCCCGCCTGCCAGTTGAGCACCACCGTGATGGGTGCGGACGCGGAAGACGCTGCCAGGCAGTTGATGAGGAACTTCTTGCCGTCGGCGGACACGCGGTAGCGGGTTCCGATGGTGCCTCCACCCAAGGCTGGCACAACGAAGAGCGCCTTGGGCGCGCCGCTCCTGAACGACGGATTGGCCGATACCTCCACCGCCATCATTTTGGAATCGGCCGAAATGTAGAACAACTCCCTGCCGTCGCGCCGCCACTGCGGCTGATCTCCACCGCCTTTCGAGACCTGCCACTTGCCGCCGGACGCGTCGGGAAACGGCCGCACGTACACTTCGTTCCGGCCCGATTCGTCGGACGTGTACGCAACCCATCGAGTATCCGGAGAGAATCGCGCTTGCATCTCGGCGAACCCGGTTTGAACATAGAGCCTGGGCTTGCGGTCGTCGCCCGTCATCGGCAGCACCCAGAGGTCGGACCCTTTCCCAAGGGAGGTGTACAGCAGGAAGCGCCCGTCGCGGGACCAGTCGTTCGGATATGTTCCCAGGCTCGACTTGACGAGGAGGTCTTCCTTGCCGGCGCCGCTCGAAGCCTTTTGGTAGAGGTCGTCCCTGCCGCCGCTTCTCGACGACCAGACGATCTGGCTCCCGTCCGGCGACCACACGGGCATCCAGTCAATCGATTTACCGAATGTGAAGCGGGTGGCTGCGCCGAGCGACGATTCGAGAATCCAGATGTTTGTGTTTCGGATCGCGCCACTGGCATCCCGTTCGACCGCGATCCGCAAGCCATCCGGCGAGAGCGCGAGACTGTAGTAGGAGTCCAACTCGCCGACCGTGTCGAGAATCTTGCCAGTTCGATCGTACCAGGTGAGTTGCGAGGTCAAGCCTGCGCCCCGGCTCGACCCGTAGGCCAGGACGCCGGTCGTCGAAGCGGAAAAGGGTGCAGGACCCTGATCGGCGAACCCCTCAGCGATCGGCATGGCCTCGCCGGCGAGTTCCAGTTTTCGGGAGTCAAAGAGCTGGGCCATCAGCGTGCCTTCCCGCACGAAAAGCAGGTATCCCGTCGCGAGGTCGGAGGAGGGCGCGTATACCGGGCTGGACGGCGTGGCTGCGAGCCGCTTCGAGACCAGTTGCTCCGGTTTTGCATCGAGCGAGCCGAGATAGATTCCGATGTTTTCCGGCGCGTCCCAAGAGCGCTGATAGAGGAAGCGGCGCCCATCGGGCAGGAAAAAAGGTGAGGTCGTGTGGGCTTCCGCGAGCAGCACTGAGGCTGCGCCGCCCGCATCGGAGACTCGCATCAAGCCCTTACCTGTACTGAACACGATCGCGCCGGCGGGGCTCCAGGAGCCCCCGCGCCACGCACCGGAGAGATCGCACACCGTCTGCGGCAGGCCGCCGGTTGCTTCCACCTTCTTGAGCTTACCCGGGACCGTAAACCCGATGAACCGGCTGTCCGGCGACCACAGTAAGGAACCGGTAACGCCCTCCGTGCCGGCCAGACGCCGTGCCGAGTGCGACTCGAGCGTATGAACCCATATCGAAGCCTTACCGCCCTGATCCCGAACGGCGAAGGCGATCCGTCGCCCGTCGGGGGATATTCGCGGGCCATTGGGGGTGGCGTTCTTCTCGGGCGCTGGAATGTCGAAGCGCACTACGTCGGCGGCCGGCGGTTTCTCCCGGAAGTGGATGAAGGAGATCGCGGCGAGGGCCAGGAGCAGCGCTGCGGCCACGGCCGGCCACAACCATGTGCGGTGCCAGTCCACAGCAGTCTTTGGCGCGTCCGCGAGTAACAGCCGCCAGTCACCGATGTCTCGAAGCCGCTGCCTTGGATCTTTTTCCAGGCATTTTTGCAACAGGCGGCGGACCTGCGCCGGGACTCGCTCCAGATCCGGCTGTTCCTTCACCACCGAAGCAATCAGGTCGGTGATGGTCTCGCCGTGAAACATTTTCTCGCCGGTCAGGGTTTCGTACAGCACGACGCCGAAAGCCCAGATGTCGGCGCGCTTGTCGACCGGCTTGCCGCGAGCCTGCTCGGGCGACATGTAGGCCGCCGTGCCGAGAATCATCCCGGCGCGGGTGGGCGAGATGGTGAGCGTTGGCGAACTCTCCGCGTTGCCGCCCGGCTGCTCGGCTGATTTCGCCAGGCCGAAGTCGAGCACCTTGATCGTGCCGTCCGGCTTGACCTTGATGTTGGCGGGTTTCAAATCGCGATGGATGATGCCTTTCTCGTGGGCGGCATTGAGCGCGTCGGCGATTTGTTTCGCGTAGTTGAGTGCGGTCTCTATCGGAACAGGACCTTTTAGCTGCTCGCCTTCGATCAGCTCCATCACCAGGAAATTCGGGCCGACGTCGTAGAGCTGGCAGATATTGGGATGATTCAGCGCGGCGATGGCGCGAGTCTCAATTTCGAAGCGATCCGAGAACCGCTCGGCGGAAACCTTGATCGCGACCTCGCGGCCGACGCGCGGATCGCGCGCGCGGTAAACCTCGCCCATGCCGCCCGCGCCGATCGGCGCAAGGATTTCGTAGGGACCGAGTTTCTCGCCTGCGGAAAGTGGCATGTTCTTGATTCAGCTAAGTGTAGCGGATCAGAACGCACATAGGTCGTGTATCACGGCGTTACCGGAAAGTGGACAGCCCCCGTCCCGTTTGACGGGTCAATCTACGGTAACGCCACATATCGGGAGCTTGCCCCTCCAGAAGACGAGTGCTACCGCAATGCTGCTATCCTCTCGTCGTATGAGTGTGCGCATCTCCGACCCAGACCACGGCTTGTGGTTGAACTTCTCCCCGAAGCCTTCCGACTCCGTGCATCACTTTTGCGGACCCAATGATATTGAGGGCGCCAGTTGCCCATACTGTCGCAAGCCGTTGATAAGGGTACTGTCCCTCGCTGCTACCGACTCACGCCTGAATTTGGACCCGTCCAAGACCGCTAAAGTCCATCTCCTATACTGCTGGACATGTAGCATCCCATACGGCGTCTTCAGTTATCGCATCCTGAACAACGGCAGCATTGAATTGCTGCAAATCCCTCCGACTTGGGAAAGCGCAATTGGTCCTGATGGCCCTTACGATGGGTACACGGGGCATTATCCGCAGAAGTTGGTCGCCCTTCGCCAGTTGGAAATAGCGGAGCACCAACGGCAACTCGCCGCGCAGTCGGACATTGATTTGGCCTTAGAGTTAATGCCTCAGAAGCATCAGGTCGGGGGCTTCCCGATCATAGCCAACCCACAGGAAATCACGTGCCCAATATGCTCTCAAGAATCGCCTCTGCTTGCCGTAATTTGTGACGATGTGTCTGGCAATCAACCGGGAGAAATCCCGGCACAGGATAGCTTCACGGACAACATGGGAACCCAGATGGTGTTTCATTACTGCCGAGATTGTTCCGTTGTGTCGGCTTACCACTCTAACGATTGATT
>JAOAPT010000463.1 GCA_025463045.1 Candidatus Solibacter sp. | reverse complement strand
CCCCGCCCATACGCATGCCGCCGCCGCCACCACCGCCGCCGCGCTGACCGCCGCCGCCGCCCATACCGCCGCGACCGCCCATGTCGCCGCCGCCGGCCGTTGCGTTATTGCCGCCGCGCCGCGCACCGAAGCCGAAAGTACGTGCGACCCGAATATTGAACGAGACCAATCCTGCGGCCGTAAGATAGTTCCGCGGCACCAGATTGTCCGTAACGCCCGGAGTCGGAGTCAGGCAGAAATCGCCGAGCAGCGTGTTGTCGATCGCCGTGCATCCTGCCGACGCGAAAGTCGGACGCGCATTCTTCAGCGTATTGCCGTAGATGTCGCGGCCGAGCACCACGTCGTACGGCGAGCCGGATTGCAGGGTAATGAACGGGCTGAGGCGAATATTCAACGGCGCGACCACCGACCCCACCAATTGGAAGCGATGGCGGCGCTCTAGCGAAGACCGCCCGTAGTCCGCGACGAAGTCGTACGGATTGGTGGGAGTCCCGGGCAGATCCTTCGACTTGTTGAACTGATAGTTGCCGAACAGCGAGACGTTGCGGCTGAAGCGCGTATTGAAATTCGCCATCAGAATGTTCTGCCGCATGAAGCCGCCGGACTCATACTCGAACAGGTTGCCTCCCGCCAATCCAAACGGACGCACGCCGCTGGTCGGTTGGCCGGGGATGTACGTACCGGGCAGCGGAGTGTTGATCGGCACTGTCTGATCCGTATGCAGCGCGCGCGTGTTCGTATAAGTTAGCGCCACCGTCGTATTGCGCGGGAGTTGGCGCTCGACGCCGATCGCCGCTTGCAGTAGGTAGCTCGAGCGCAGGTTCGGATCGAGTCGGTAAATGCTGTTCTGCGCCGGGCTCAGGTTGGCAATCGACGGCGCATTGGGGAACGTGTCGGGATTAACCACCGTGTACGAAAGCTGGTTCACGCCGTTGAGCAGGAAAGCCCGCTCGATCAGGCTCTCCGCCACGCGGTCGTAGAAGATGCCGAAGCCGCCGCGGATGACGGTCTTCTGTCGCCCGTTCTTACCCGTGCCGGGTGCCCAGGCGAAACCGAGGCGCGGCGCGAAATCGCCATGCGTATTGATGTTGTTCTGCCATTCGTAGCGCAGTCCGTAACTCAGGGTAAGATTGGGGCGCAGGCGCCAGTCGTCCTGCGCGAACGCGCCGAGATCGTACTGCACGATGCTGCTGTACGGGTTGCCGGCATCGATCGAAAACTGCGAAGCGCCGCCGCCGAGCTGGCGGATCTGCGACGGGGAGAAGCCTGCCTTCTGCAGCGCGAGCGTGCGCGTGTACTGATCGATCGCAGTGAGGGCCGTGGTGACGGGATTGCCGTTGGCGTCGCGAACGACGTTGTTATTCGCGTCGAGCACCGGGGCCGTCGCACCGTCGAAATAAAATGCCCCTGCAAAGCCGTTGGGCGAGAGGTTGCTATCGCCCTCGCGGCGGGCGCGGACGCCATAGCGGATGGTGTGGGCGCCGTGCAGAATCGAAGTGTTGTTCTGCAGCTCGAAGTGCTGGCGGCGATCGATGTTGGTGCCTTCGTTGGCGCCGCCGATCGTGAACGCTCCGGAGACATTGATCTGCGGCAGCAGGTTGCCGATCTGGCTGGTATAGCTGCGCGTGTACTGGAAGCGCGTCTCATTCACGATCTTCGGATTGACGATCCACGTCTCGGTGAGCATCAGATTCTGGTTGTTGCCCGTCGAGTTATAGGCCAGGTCAGCGAAGGGTGGCGGCAGGCGGTAGCCGCCGAGGCCCTGGTTCTCGCGAGAGTTCCAGCCGTATTCGAAACGCGCGACCAGTGTATTGTTGGTGGAAAGTTGGTAATCGATGCGCGGGGCGAGCGTGTTGCGCGTGTTGGGCGTGACCACCGCCTCCTGAATTCGCGATTGCAGCAGCGTGTTCGGGTCCACGAAGAACGCATCGATCAGCGCGTTGTCGGTGATCATGCGCCGGTTGAAATCCATGAAGAAGCTGGCGTGCTTGCCGAGCGGTCCGCCGATATTCGCGGTCACCATCCGGTTGGAAAAGTCCGGCTTGTTGGTGGAAATCGGGTTGCGCGAGTTGAAGATCCCTTCGCTATCGTTGAACCCGATGCTGCCGCGCACATGGTCGCTGCCCGGCTTGGTGAGAATCTCGATGCGGCCGAAACCGAGCTTATCGTATTCCGCGGAGAAGGGATTCTGGTTGATGCGGATTTCGCGGATGGATTCCTTGGGCGGAAGCTGTCCCCCGCTGAAGCCGTCGATATAAATCGAGCCGCCGTTGGGTCCGGCTCCCGGACCGGCCAGCGCCTGGAGCGCGTCTGAAAGATCGTCGGGATCGTCGGGAAGTGCGGCAAGGTCTTCACCGCGTAGTACTAGTGCCGTAGCGTTGTTATCGGGTTCCACGCTGAGCGTGGTGGTGGCCTGCTCGGCCACGGTGATTTCCTGCTTCTCGGCGGCGACCACCATCTGAATCGGGACATCGACGTTGCCGCCCGGAGTCACGGTCACGGTCTTGTTGACCGGCGCAAAGCCGGGGAAGGCGACCTTCACGTTGTACTGGCCTGGCGCGACTCCCTGGAAAACATAGGTGCCGTCGGCCTGGGTCTGGGCGGTCTTGGCGACCCCTTTGGCTCCCGTGAGGGTCACGTTCGCGGCGGGAATGATGGCGCCGGAATCGTCGGTCATCGTGCCGCGGATGGTACCGGTTCCGGGTTGGGCCGGCGCACTTGTGACGAACAGGGCGAGTGCCAGGAAGAATGCAGAAACGTGTCGCAACTTAACTTGACGCAAGGGGGGCATACCTCTCCTCAATGTGTTTGGTTCCTTTGGTAGTTGCATGAATTCGATTGCTACGGCTTAGTACATTACTGTCCGGAGTCTCCGCCGCCGCCCAAATTCCAACCGCTCATGATGTCGCGGGTGGCGGTGGGGGAGGCCGTGAGCAGGGGTTCTACGCCTGCAAGCAGCATGATTGCGGTGACCCGCCCGGGGTCGGAGCCCTGGGTAGTGGAAACCATGATGGCGTCACCGGGTTTCAAATCGGAAATCGGCATCGCGGGGAGATTGTCGAGCATCTGGCCGACGTCGCCGCCGCGGCCGCCGCCCGCTCCGCCGCGCCCGTCACCCATCCCTCCGCGTCCGCCTGCTCCGGCGGGAGGCGCACCTGCGGTATCGCCGCCGCGGCCCGGTGCATAGCGGCGCGCCAGCATGGCGGCGGCCTGCGCGGGCAGTTTGCGCATCGTGGAATCGGGTTCGACCTTGATCGTCAGGGGCTTCTTGGTGGATAGGTCTTTCACGGTAAGTTCGCCGGTCGCGGGATTGACGGCGGTGATGGTGGCTGCAATCTGGCGGAAAGACCCGGAGACAATCTTCTCGGCCTGGATGGAAGTGCCGTCGCCGCTCTTCTCGCCGAGCACGCGAAGCTGGTCGCCGGTCTTAATCTCGGCAAAGGTGCTGGGCTTGGCGTCGCTGAAGCGCGCCGAATCGAGCGAGTAGCGGTGGAAAGTCGTCTTATCGGAGGGCTGCACGGCGAAGGTGTGCGCGCCCGCCTTGATCGTAACCGTCTTGGCGGCGGGATCGATGGCGGTGACGGTGCCGGTAGTGCCGCGCTTCTTCCAGTCGTCCTGGTCTTTCTGCTGCAGCGAAGCGACGTCGCTCTTGCTCATCACAAGAACGGCGGTAGCGGCCCAGGTCTTCGGGTCGGCCGGCGTGGGTCCGATGACCACCGCGCGGTCACCCGCGGCGAGGGTCGAAAGGGCGATCTTCGTACCCTTTTTGGGGTCGGTTTCACCGGGTGGAATGCGAAGGATCAGCGTGCGATCCGTAGTGGTGACGGCGACATCCTCGCCTTTATCGCTTTTGATGGCAAGCTGTTTGGCGTCGGCGTTGACGGAGGTCACGGTCCCGGAGAGCTGGGATCGGTTAGTCGGCGGCGTCTGCGCCGAAGCGGAAATCGCGGCCCCCAGGACCAGGATCGCTGCTATGGCGTTTAGGTACTTCATGCATTCCCCTCGAGGCATCGTCGTTCTGTTAATTGGGCGACTCCGAACGGGCTGTTGGTTACTCGTCCAAAAGAGCTATTGCCGTTCGACGTCCTACTCATCACAATGCGAAGATTCAACTCTATCGTCCACGGCTGGAAACGGTCGCGGAAAGTGAGATTGAAAACAAGGTAACCCGGCCTGTCCGCATGGCGCCGGCCGGCCGGGTCACCTTCCGTCAGGCCCAATCCGATCCGCGACCCCTGGGCATTTGGCCGCTCGCCCACCAAAGCCTACGCCCGATCCGCGACCGTTAGGAAGCCCAAAGGCTACCCCACCAAATCCGCGCCCCCAATCCAATCCCCGCGACCGTTTAGGAAGCCTAAAGGCTACCGCGCCAAAACCGACCCCCAATCCGATCCGCGACCGTTAGGAAGCCCAAAGGCTACCGCACCAAATCCGCGCCCCAATTCGATCCGCGACCGTTTAGGAAGCCTAAAGGCTACCGGGCCAAAACCGACCCCCAATCCGATCCGCGACCGTTAAGAAGCCCAAAGGCTACCGCACCAAATCCGCGCCCCCAATCCAATCCGCGACCGTTAGGAGCCCAAAGGCTACCGAGCCCCAATGCCGAGGCCGCGACCGTAAGGGAGCGGTGGTCACGCCGAAAAATGCCACCGAACCCCGCCCCTCCGCTCTTCACGGAGCTCTCCCTTTCAGAATGGTAACTCTCGCAACTTGTGGGAATCAAAGGGGGGGAGGAACCTGAGGAGCCGGATTACCCGAAGGTAATCCGGCCAAACTTGAAAAGAAAGGAAAAAACTAGAGAGCGGCGCCGCCCTTTTGCGGGGTGCCCTTCTTCTTGCTCTTCTTGTTCTTCTTCTTGCTGGTCTTCTTGGGGGTATCCTGGCCGAAGGAAACGGCCACGCTGCCGAGGGCAAGCGAAAGGCCGAGCATCAAGGTCATTAGTTTCTTCATGGTCGTTAAATCTCCTGGTTAAGGCTGGACGTGTGGGGCGTCAGAAACAGGATACAGGAGCACAAATGAATGGTTCCTTAACGCCCAATTAAAGTCAGTTCATGTAAAGGGGAGGGGTAAAACAGGAGGGAAACAGGGGGATGGAATCGCTGGGGCAACTCGCTGGGGTGCCGCGTAGCATTCGCTACGCGGCTTCCAGCAACAAAAGTCGGAAGCCGCTTAGCGGCCGCCTTCCTTCTTGGGGGCGTCGTCCTTCTTTTTGCCCTTCTTCTTGCCGTCCTTCTTCTTCTCTTCCTTCTTGGGGGCGTCCTGGGCGAAGGTCACGGCCACGGTGGTGAAAGCGAGCGCCATGCCGAGCATGAGCGTCATGAGTTTCTTCATTTGTGCGGTTCTCCTTTGGAATTACGACGAACTATGTTTGTCGTCTGGGGCTATAATATCGAACCTCACATGAAACGTCGCTTAACTCGCAATTAAAATCGTTTCATGTGCCGTTCACAACAACATGAAAAATATTTTGGTTGACTAACCCATTTGAAGTCAATGGCTTATTGTTGGCCGATACGGCGGAGGGGCCAGTTTGCCGTTGCGCGGCTGCTAGATTGTTGGCGAGTGAGTGAACAAGAGGATGAGGAAACAAGAGATCGCTAAACAACTGGCCCGACAGTCCGGCGTGACGTCCGGCGAGGCAGCGGACCGCCTGGATCGCGTCGTACACGACATTCTCGAGAAGCTGCGCGCCGGAAAGTCCGCGAATTTTCCGGGGATGGGCCATTTCCACGCCGGAGCGGATGGAAAGGTCGATTTCCAGCGCAATCGGAGGCGGAGCCATGCCTGATTCCTGCGATCCGTGCGAGCAGGTGGCAACCATTGTGCTACGCGGGCTAGCCCAGGGAGAGACGGTCGAAATCGACGGGCTGGGCGTATTCCGGCCGGATGCGATCAACGGATTCCGGTTCGAGCCCCGGGGACTGCCGCAGGTGTTTATCGCGTACGTGAAAGAGGATCAGGCATTCGCGGCGCGGTTGTATCGCGAGTTGGAGTCGGCGGGCTTCAGTCCGTGGATGGACGTGCGGAAGCTGCTGGCCGGACAGAATTGGCCGCGGGCGATCGAGACGGCAATCGACGGATCGGACTTCTTCATCGCCTGTTTCTCCGGGAATTCGGTGAGGAAGAAGGGCGGCTTTCAGGCGGAGATCCGCTATGCGCTGGATTGCGCCAGGCAGGTGCCGCTGGACGAGATTTTCCTCGTCCCCGTTCGTCTGAACGAGTGCGCCGTGCCGCGTACAATCCGCAACGAGCTGCAGTATATCGATCTGTTTCCCGATTGGGATGCGGGGAACGGGAAACTGGTGGCGATGATGCGGCGGGAACTGGCGAAACGGCGGGAGGAGTCGGCGGCGTAAAAATGCCGGCTGTTTGTTTTCAATGACATCTGGGGTTCGTTCCGTAATACGCTTAATCGCGGGCGGACCAAATCCTGGGCTAATCGCGGGCTAATCGGAGGTTTTCGAATGCTTGTGGAAGAGTTTTTTCTGCAGGTCGGGCCAGAATTCCGACATTAAGTTCCCC
>JAOAPT010000462.1 GCA_025463045.1 Candidatus Solibacter sp. | reverse complement strand
CCACATCGCGCGCTGAATGGGTAATGAACGCATCACCGGACCTGTCGCCGAGCCCCTGCCGGCAGGACTTCTCCCCGTACTCCGCGGGCCTCCGCCCTCACGCGGCGATCTGCCTTTTCATGAATCCAGCTCTGGGCCGGACGAAGAAATCCGGCGATTGCATGCAAAGGGATCACTGGACGGCACGCGGGCCTCGCAGTGATTGATTTGCATCTGCTCACCGAACATCGCGAATCTGCCGACCCGCTGAGATGGGACGACGAGATCGATGCTGCCGCGTGTCGCCTCTATCGCCGCCGATAGAACCCTCGGCGTGGCGCCCGAGGCGGATCCTTACTTCAACGAATCAGGAAATCATTACGGCGGAATCGCTCGGGGACCTCTTCGTCACTGCCACACGTTAGGGGCACTGGAATGCCGCACGCGAACTCCGTCCCCCGTCCGCCCAACACAGGCAGGCGGCCATTTATTTTCGGTGTTGGCGAAAACCGTGGCAAGCTTCCGATAACGCATAACACCCATGTGAGCAAACCGTTTTCCGTTAGCCCAGTTCGCTGAGAGGCCGGGTTTGCCGAGGTTCGTCGCCGGCGCCTACGGAAATGTCGGTCGCCGTGGAGCAGCGTCATTGAAACCGCCGCGCCAGTTCCAGCGCTTCATTTACGTTGGTAAGATTGCGCTATGCAAGCCAGGCGAGTGACTCCGATCCTCAATGTATCCAATATCGTCGAAAGCTTCGCGTGGTTCGAGAAACTCGGGTGGACAAAGGGCTGGGACTGGGGTGATCCGCCGACGTTCGGCGGCGTCTGCTCCGGCGACTGCGAGATCTTCCTGTGCGAGAACGGTCAGGGCGGACGAGGCAGGGCCGACATCAAGATGACCTTCGGCCCTTCAGGTGACGATGGCGCAGACAAGGGCGTGTGGATGTCGATTTGGGTGGATGATGTGGACGCCGAATACCGGCACTGTGTGGAACAGGGCCTGGAGGTAACGTGGCCTCCGACGGATGAGCCATGGAACGTGCGCGAGATGCATGTGCGCCATCCTGACGGGCATGTTTTCCGGATCAGTCAGTCTCTGGAAGAAGGTTAGCGCCTGCTCTGACGCGCGGAAGGTCAGGCAGATGGGCGCGATCAGTGACTCGGATGGACCCCGGGCGGCCGTATTTGCGGGCGCGCGCCGACACCGCGCTCTCTCACCGACCCTAAGATCTCATTGGTGCCGCGAAGGAGGAACGTAGATGGGACACGGAACGGTGAACTGGGCGAATGCCCACATAAGGAGCCCTTAAGACCATCGGTCGGCGCTCGGCCCCTGTTACGATTGGGCACGAGAGGTATTGCAACATGGGACTCTCTCGCTTCCGAAACTGCGCGGGCCTCTGTCTCCTCGCGCTTCCGCTTTCGTCGCAAGTGAATGTGCTCACGTATCAGTACGGGACATTCCGCACTGGGGCCAACCTCAACGAATCGGTGCTGACGAAGGCCAATGTCACGGTCAATCAGTTCGGCAAACTATTCTCCTACCCGGTTGACGGCTACATATATGGACAGCCGCTCTATCTCTCGAATGTGACCATACCGCAGAAGGGAATCCACGATGTGGTTTACGTCGCTACCGAGCCCGATTCGGTTTATGCCTTCGACGCGGACACCAACGCGGATGCCAATAGCGTGCCTCTGTGGCACGTGAGCTTCCTCAACCCCGGCGCGGGTGTAACCACCGTGCCGTACCAGGACACCGGTTGCAGCCAGATCGTCCCCGAGTTAGGCATTACCAGCACACCGGTGATCGATCCGCAGAGCGGCACACTCTACGTGGTCGCGATGACCAAAGAAGGCTCCGGCTCTGCAACTGCTTACGTGCATCGGCTGCACGCTTTGGATGTGGCGACCGGTGCCGAGAAGACAGGAAGTCCAGTGGTCATCCAGGCATCGGTCCCTGGTACCGGCGAGGGTGGAACCACCGTTGTGTTCCGCGCAAAGGACTACAAGCAGCGCGCCGGGCTGTTGCTTTGGAACGGCATTGTTTACACGGCGTGGGCATCGCACTGCGACATTGGCAAATATCACGGCTGGCTCCTTGCCTATGACGCTAAGACGCTCACCCAGACTGGGGTCTATAACAATACGCCAAACGGAAACCAAGCCTCCTTTTGGGGCGGCGGCGCCGCGCCGGCGGTGGACGCCGCGGGCAACCTCTACGTGGTGGGCGGCAATGGCACCTTCGACGCCGGGGGCACAGGACCGAATGTCGGCGAAAGCTATCTCAAGCTTTCCACCAGCGGCGGTCTAAAACTCGCCGACTTCTTCACTCCTTTCAACTACGCCAGCCTCAATCAAAGCGATCTCGATGTGGGTTCGGCCGGAGTGGTCCTGCTGCCGGACGAGGCAGGGTCGAGCCAGCATTCTCACTTGATGGTGGGCGCGGGCAAGGAAGGGCGCATTTATCTGCTGGACCGCGACAACCTGGGCCGGGTACAGGCAGGGTCGGACAGCCAGATTGTGCAGTCCGTCCCCGGAGCGGTTGGCGCCGTGTTCGGCAATCCAGCCTACTACAACAAGACGATCTACTTCTGCGGCTCCGGCGACAATCTGAAGGCGTTTCCCATTAGTGGTGCCAGGATGGCCGAGAGTCCGGCCTCGCAATCAGCGGGGAAGTTCGGCTTTCCTGGCTGCGTCCCCACTATCTCAGCAAACGGCATAGCCGGCGGCATTGTTTGGATGCTGGAATCGTCCGGCGTTCTGCACGCTTATGACGCCTCGAATCTGGCCAACGAGCTCTTTAACAGCAACCAGAACAAGGCTAGAGATGGGCTGGGCGCAACGGTGAAGTTTTCAGTTCCAACGGTGGTGAATGGCAAGGTGTACGCAGGCACGCAAAGCTCGCTGGCGGTGTACGGCCTGCTGTCCGGCGTTGCCACTTCTATCGCTAACGCAGCGAGTGGAGATGTCAGTGCCGTCGCCCCGGGCTCGATCGCGTCGATGTATGGTTCTGGTCTGTCGCCGTCGGTCGGAATTGCGAGTACCTTTCCAGTCCCGGCTACGATCGGCGGGGTCTCGACTTACGTCAACGGCGTCGCTGCCCCCTTGTTCTATGCGGGCCCGAATCAGATCAACTTTCAAGTCCCATTCGGAATCTCCGGGAACGCCACGGTCACGGTGATGCGCAATGAGCAGCAGACGGTCTCGCGAAGCGTGACAATTCGCGACACGGCTCCAGGAATCTTTCTTCTCCCGAACGGCCGCGCTGCCGCGTTGAACCAGGATGGATCCATCAATAGCAACGACAACGCAGCCACGTCGGCCAGTACTATTGCCGTATATGCCACGGGGCTGGGGGCCGTCAGCCCCCCAGTAGCAACGGGCGCACAGGCTTCGGTGGTCGCACTCTCAACGGTCACCGCCAAAGTCACTGCCAGCGTGGGAGACCGTGCGGCCACCGTTTTGTTCGCCGGCTTGGCGCCGGGCTACGCAGGGCTCTATCAAGTGAACCTCGTGGTCCCGGAGCTTGCTGCCGGGGACTATCCGTTGCAGCTTTCGGCGGGCGGGGTGGCGAGCAACACGGCGACCATTAGCATAAGGTAAGGTCCGGTTGGCAAGCGTTCGTTCGGCAGGAGCACGCTGCACGTGATGCTGCACTACAGTACACTCACAAATTGTGAAGCTTGGAGTGGTTCTCTTTCAACTCGGTGGACCGGATTCCCTGGAAAACATCCAGCCGTTCTTGTACAACCTGTTCTGCGATCCGGACATCATCGATTTTCCATTTGCGCGCATCGCGCGGCAGCCATTGGCGCGGCTCATTGCCTTGACGCGTGCCAAACACGTCGCACACCATTACGCGAAAATCGGCGGTCGTAGTCCGATCCTCGAGAACACCCTGCGGCAGGCGTCGGCGCTCGAGGCCGAACTGCGCAAACACGCGGACGCGCGGGTGACCGTCGCGATGCGTTACTGGCATCCATTCACCGAGGAGGCGATCCGCAAAATGGAGAAGCACGCTCCTGGCGACTTGGTACTGCTGCCGCTGTATCCCCAATACTCCAAGACCACCACAGGCAGCAGCTTGAACGAATGGGCAAGGCGTTTCCATCCTACCGGTTGGAGTCCGCGCGTTCACGTGATCGAACGGTTTCACGAGGACGACGCCTACTTGATCTCACTGGTCGAAGCCGTTAACCGGTCGATGGCCGGCTTCGCGGACCCTCGCGAGGTAGATGTGATCTTCAGCGCGCACAGCGTGCCGTTATCGGTGGTGGAAGGCGGAGATCCCTATCAGCAGGAGATCGAGCGCACCGTCGAACTGGTCTGGCAGCGCGGCGGATGGCCGGCGCGGCGTCACCTTTGTTATCAGAGCAAGGTCGGCGCGTCGAAGTGGCTCGGTCCTTCCATGCACGGAACCGTGCAGCGCTTGGCCGCGGAGCAGCGCAAGCATCTCCTGGTCGTGCCCATCTCCTTTGTGTCCGACCACGTCGAGACGCTGCACGAAATCGACATTGAGCACCGCGAGCAGGCCCTCGGTTTAGGGATTGAAGACTACCGGATGACTCCGGGCCTGAACGATTCCGCTACATTTATCCAGGCGCTGGCCGGATTGGTGCGCAGACAAGTCTCTGTTGCTTCGCTCGGAGGAAGCGCAGGCTAGGGAAGGTGCCGCGGGGCTTGGAGAGCTTGCCTCTCGACCTGAGAATCGTAGTCCGCGAACTGGAAGCGCGGGTACGGAAATATGCTATGACGCCAGGAACTCGCCTTTCGAGTTTTGCACGGAATCCCGACCATCTGCCCGGAATCATCTACGACTCTACATTCGAGTTCAACGTCGGGGTCGCTTGAGCTCCGTGCATCCAACTGAAGGCCGCTCACCTTCGGCTTCACGGGTGATTCGCCTTCTCCGGATCGCACCAATCGAGGCGCGCCTGAAATTCAGATTTTGCCGTGCATGCCGCCGCCGGTACACCGCTATCATCGTTGGATCACGAAATTGACGACACCCTCCCCAGCCCAAGCATGTCCGCGTGGGACACAAATGGCTCAACGATCCCGCGCGACTCGTACACGGCGTGGACACGCAGCTTAGACGTCCTTATGTAGTAGGGTTGGTGGCGTGGGGTTTGCGAGAGCCTTGGGCGCGTAAACCTATCCTGCCAGTTAAATTATACCAAGCGTAATCTGATAAAAACAGTCTGTTTCTGACGGTCCCTAATCGGGTAGTATTGGCAAGTCGAACGATGCGGGCGACGTGGAATCTTAGCGCGACGGAACGGGTTTCGGACTGTGAGAATCGCGGCGCCGCTGCGTTTCTCGCCGGCCAATCACTGTAAGCGGTCAATATGCGATAGCTGCTTCTATCTCCGGTGGCTCGTGTTATTTCGATCACTATGCACCCACTAATTTCTCGGACGTTCAGGAGGATTTCATGATTCCGGAAGCGAAAAAGGACGCCGTGGCGCGCGCGCTGCGGGAAGCGTTTGGTGTCACCGCGTTCGAAGATATCCGGCGGCTAACTGCGGGGCTTAGCTCGGCCCTCGTGTTTCGCATCGTCGTGCGGGATTGTCCATACCTGTTGCGCCTCATCATGAGTACCGATGCCACCGCGGGCCCTGGCCAAGGCGATCAGACACGCCACTTTGCCTGTATGAGAAATGCGGCGGAGGCTTGCATTGCGCCCCGGGTCTGGTACGCCAGTCCAGAAGACAGGATTTCCGTTACAGATTTCGTGGAGGCACGACCATTTCCACGAACCGAGGCTCTTGCCCGTTTACCGGTGACCCTTCAGGCGCTGCACGCTTCGCCGCCGTTCCCGCCACTTGGGGTTGTGAATCACCTCGACGTCATGGATGGATTCGTTCGAAAATTTCAGGCTGCAAAGATTCTGCCCGAGAGCGAAACCGAGGAACTCTTCCAAGGGTACACGCGCGTGGCATGCGTTTACCCGCGTCACGATTCGGACATGGTCTCGTGTCACAACGATCTGAGACCCGAAAACATTCTTTTCGACGGAGACCGCGTTTGGCTGGTGGATTGGGAAGCCGCTTTCTTGAATGACCGGTACCACGATCTGGCGATGGTGGCGAATTTTGTTGTCACGAATGACGCGGAGGAAAAGGCTTATCTTCAGAAGTATTTCGGAGAAGCGGCGGGTGAATACAGGCGCGCGCTGTTCTATCTCATGCGTCAGCTCCTCCACGTGGCCTACGCTGTGGTCTTCATGCGGTTGGGCTCAGGAGGCAAGGCAATTGATCCAAATACGGAGGCACCGGATTTCCGGGACTTCCATAACCGCATTTGGGCGGGTGAAGTTAGTTTGGCCACCGACGAAAGGAAGCTGGAGTACGGGAAGGTTCATATGAACCAGGCGTTGCAGAATATGCGGGCCGGACGATTTCAGGACGCATTGCGAATCGCTTCCGATCGGCACGCCAGCACTTAGCGCCGGGTGTCTGCTATCCCCTCGAGGGTTGGATTCGTCCAAGCCGATGTGATGAGCTCGTTTGTTGGAGGGGATGAATGATTCAAGACCTGCGCTTTGCCGCACGGATGCTGTGGAAGCAGCCGGGTTTCACTGTGATAGCGGTGGTGACCTTGGCGCTCGGTATCGGCGCGACGTCGGCGGTTTTCACCCTGATCCACGGCGTCCTGCTGGCGCCGCCTCCCTATGATCAACCGCAGCGGCTCGTGCTGATCCAATCGGCCCGCACCGACGGCCTGCCAATGGCAAGCCCGCAATTGTGGGCCGCGGCGCAATGGATGGAGTGGCAGAAGCAGGCCAAATCGTTTACCTCGTTCGCGGCATACGGGTGGACCTTCAACTTCCTCGTGAGGTCCGACGGCAGCGAGTCGATGGAGGGAATGGTGGTCACGCAGGACTACTTCCGCGTGGTCGGCCTCAAACCTCTGCTCGGCCGCACCTTCGTCGACTCGGAAACGGGAGTTCCACCGGCGCCGGTGATCATCCTCGGGTACGACCTTTGGCAGCGTAAGTTCAACGGCGATCCGCACATCATCGGCAAGACCATTCGCATGAGCCGGCGCGACATTCCTCCGACTGTGGTCGGGGTGATGCCGCCCGGCGTCCGGTTTCTCCCGTCGCCGGGAGCCGCGCAGGAGCCGAATTACAACGTGAATGCCACGGTGGATTTCTGGCTGCCCGCCGCCGCGAATCCGGCACGACTAAAATCCGCGCAGTGGGACGTCGTCGGACGGCTGCAACCCGGCATCTCTCTTCAGCAGGCGCAGGCGGATCTTAAGTTGATCGCGGCCAGACAGTCGCAGGTCGAGCACGACTTCGAAGGGTTTACGCCGCAGGTGCAACTGCTGTCTGATGAAATGAATCGCGACGGCCGCCGCATTCTTCTGCCACTGCTTGGAGCGGCCGGATTGGTGCTGCTGATTGCGTGCGGGAACGTCGCAGCTTTGCTGCTCGTGCGCGGCCTGCAAAGGCAGCAGGAGTACGCCATCCGCAGCGCTCTCGGCGTGGACCGGGCGACGCTCTTTCGCCAGGTATCGACGGAGAGTTTGCTGCTGGCATTGGTGGGCGGAATGTTTGGCGTGGGGTTAGGATTCGGCTTCGTCCGGCTGTTCAAGCTGATTGGCGGACACGCGATCCCGAGGCTCGACACGGTGACCACGGGCTGGCCGGTGTTGGCCTGCGGATTCGGCGGGGCGATCCTCGCAGCCGGATTGGCCGGGATCTTTCCGGCGTTGCGCGCCTCCAGGATGGATCCCATGCAGGTGCTGAAAAGCGCCGGGCCGAAAAGCAGCGCTGGGCGGGGCGAACGGCGGCTGTTGCGTGCCGTCACCATGGTACAGACCGCCTTGACCCTGGCTCTGATGGTGGGTGCGACCCTGCTGATTCGGACCATGATTAACGTGTCCAATGTGCGGACCGGATACAACATGGGACACATCCTGACGATGACGGTTACGACGGTGCAGGGCGACGCGTTGGACTTTCACCGGCGGGCGCTGGAGCGGGTGAGCGCGATTCCCGGCGTGCAAGGAGCGGCGTTCGCGTGGGGCGTTCCGTTGACCGGGAATAACTGGCAGGGATTGGTCGAAATCGAAGGACAACCGCCGGCCAGCAAGCCGGGCGAGCGCCTCTCTATCCCGCTGCGATCGGTGACGCCCGGATATTTCCGGCTGCTGGGGCTGGGCATTCCCGAGGGGCGAGACTTCCGCCAGACCGACGGCCGAAACGCTCCCGGCGCCGCGGTGGTCAACCAGGCGCTGGCGGATCGGTACTTTGCGCACGGCACTGCGATCGGGAAGAAGATTTGGGGACGCGGGCGGGACCAGCCGCCCGCGGAAATCGTCGGCGTGGCGACCAATGGGCGCACCGACGATCTGACGCATGCGGCCGAGCCCGAGATCTATCTTTCGTTCTGGCAGGCGACGGCATTTTCCAAAGACCTGGTTTTGCGAACGGCGGGCGATCCGCGCGCCGTCATGGCGGCGGTGCCGCGCGAGTTGCATGCCGTGGAGCCGACCGCGGCGGTGGAGAACATCCGGACGCTGGAGCAGATTCGCGACAATTCAGTTGCGTCGCGTACATTCGCAATGCAGTTGCTGGTCGGGTTTGCGCTGGTGGGAAGCGCGTTGACGCTGGTTGGGATTTACGGCGTGCTGTCCCTGTCGGTGGCGTCGCGACGGCGCGAGGTCGCGATTCGGGCCGCGGTCG